>CAMFLN010000773.1 GCA_945957305.1 uncultured Planctomycetaceae bacterium
GAGTTGATGGCTTTCTTGGCCTTCGCGAGGAAAGATGGCTCCGTTCGTCTTTTCGCAGGCAGCAACGGGCCATCCCCATTCTCACTTGGCTGCCGGCCATCAGGTCCTGGATTCATCGATGTTCCCCTGTCAGCTATTAACAATTGATCTTCAATTATTGGGAACCGCCGTTGCGGACGCAAAGAGGATTTTGTGCTTTCGAAGCTCGGGGAACAGGCCCCTGCGGCGCAATCGGTGAAGGTGCAATAACCCCCT
Organism: uncultured Planctomycetaceae bacterium; assembly: GCA_945957305.1. GTDB lineage: Bacteria > Planctomycetota > Planctomycetia > Pirellulales > JACPPG01 > JACPPG01. The sequence continues at coordinate 256 of CAMFLN010000773.1, forward strand.
TTGTGATGAACCGCCGCGTTTCCCAGAGGTCGGGAGGTGGCAACCGCAGTCGCAGCGGCATAAATTGCTTCGCATAAAAGGTGACTGTTGATCAAGATGTCAGAATAGAAAAGCGCCACTGTCGCGCATGAAAAACGCCGAAAGCCTTGGAATTACCGGGGCTTTCGGCGTTTTTTTTGAAAGGCGCTGGTCGGAGTCGAACCGACGGTGGCGGATTTGCAATCCGCTGCCTTAGCCACTTGGCTACAGCGCCATCTAACGCAACCTAGTGCGTCGCCAATAGGTTACGAAATTCACTCGGGGACGGCAACAAGGCTTGGCCCCGACCACTGGACCCGAGACGCTCGCCACCAGGGCAATGCCGCGTTTCGTCCAGGATCGATTGCCAGGCTGTATGCCATGGTCTGGTTTCCGCCGGCGTCATTCCACCGGCAGGAAACAGAGGTGAGGAATGGGCAGTTTCTCCCCAAACCGCTCGCGTAGTCTAGCGGGCTCATGCCGGCCACACAATCGCAGGTTGAGAACACCGCGAATCCGTGGACCATTGCCAGTGGCACGGCTGCTCCCCAAGCGAACTAATGCTCGAACCGCCAATCCCGTATTGCGTGCTGGAAATTGAAATGGCTAAACCGGCGGTCGTCGAGGGCCCCAGCACGCCGGGTGCAAAAGCTCCGGTGCGGCGACCGCGCTGCACCAAAGACTTGAATATTTTTTCTCAATCCGATGAGAGACTCTGCTGACGCTAGCAGAACGGTTGAAGATTGCCGGCGTCTTGCTCGATTTGATTAGTGAAGGATCGAGGCGGGCCTTGGCAGGGATGCCATTGAGGCGGGATCGGTGACTGAATCGTCGCTCTACCCTCTAGCGCAGGTGACGCGAGCGGGTGGAACTCACGCCTACGGCGCCGGTCAAACTAGAAAATCAATCAATAGGAAAGGAATCCGCCGCCATGGGACTGCTTCGCTTCCTGGCTGACGTGCGTGCGACGCAAATTGTCGACGAATTGTGCCAACAAGCCGTTCGGCAAGTATACGGCTCGTTGCGCGAGTCGTGCGAATCTCGGGTCCGCCAAATGAGCCATGCCGAGACGCGTGGTTATGTCTGGGCGAAAGCGCGGCCCCTTGTCTCGCGCGAGGTTTCCGCAATCGCCGTGGCCCACCCCACACTGGGTCAGCAGATCGTGGACATGCTGTGCGAACGGACGCATGACCGCGTCGTGCGCAATGTCGTCAGCGATTTGATGCGTGAGAATGCACAGCGCACGCACCGTCGCCGCGCGGCGTAGCGACGACCCGTTGACGACGTCGGGACGCGCGAATTGATCTCCTCGAGAGTTAGATCTCGGGCCAATGGACGGGTCCGTCATCGACTTCGCGATTGATGGTCTGCTCGTCGTACTGTCGCATACCGCGGGCCATGTAATGCGCCCGCGCTTGCGGATGATCGAGCGTGCAGGTGTGCAGCCAAACCCGCTGCGCGCCGCGTGCCCAACCGCGCTGGATGGCATGGGCCAGTAACTGGCCTCCCCAGCCCTGGCCCGTGAACTGCGGCAACAGGCCGAAATTGACGATCTCGGCGCCGCTCTCGGGCTGCAAATCCTGCTCGTAATAACCGGCCGGCGTTCCATCGACGTAGGCAACCCAGGTCTCCAGTTCGGGCCGTCCCATGTAGGTCAGCCACTGGTCGCGCGTCCATTTCAAGCGTGCGCGCCAATGCCAGTCGCGACCCACGGCCACGAACAGAAACCGATTCAATTCGGGCAACGGTATCCGTGCCTGGCGAATCTCGCAGGGCAGGTCAAGCGAACGCGGTGCGCGCAAGGCGCTGCGATCCGTGATTTCGAGATAATATGTCGTGACGTCACGTAACATGGGGCTGAACCTTGCGCGCCGATTCGTGCAGTTAAAGCCGCTGCATTTCCCTTCATACACACCGTGACCGTCGCCCGCAGCCGGGGGTGTGAGCGGCTCTCGCTGCTCGTTTGCCCGGCCGCTATCGACGCGGTACAATCGCGGGCTTTGAATTGGATCAAAGATACGCGTCGTACCCAAGTGCCTGCTGGTTACGGGTAGTTGTATTCATGCCCTGGCGGGACACAAGCGACCGCCGCTCGATGTCCCCTAGCAACCGTTTGCCCAAGATGCTCCTATGACTCGCCCTCGCAATATGGTGATCGCCCAGAGCGGTGGTCCTAGCCCCGTCATCAACAACAGTTTGCGCGGCATTATCGAGACGGCTCGCGAACTGAGCGAAGTCGTGACTGTCTACGGCGGTCGGCACGGCATCGAAGGGGTGCTCAAAGAGGAGCTGCTCGACCTTTCGGCTCAATCGGCCGAGGAAGTCGCCCTGTTGCGCTGCACGCCGGCGGCGGGCTCGATCGGCACGTGTCGCTATAAGCTGCGCGCCAACCAGAAGGAAGATTTCGATCGCGTGATCGACGTCTTCCGTGCCCATGACGTCGGCTATTTCCTGTACATCGGCGGCAACGACTCGATGGACACGGCCAACAAGATCGCCGCGCTGGCCAAGGAGCGCGGACTGGACCTGGTGGCAGTCGGCGTCCCCAAGACAATCGACAACGACGTGGGGGACAGCGAATTCAAGTTGATCGACCACACGCCCGGCTATGGCTCGGTGGCGAAGTATTGGATGCACGCCATTCAGAACGCCAAC
>CAMFLN010000774.1 GCA_945957305.1 uncultured Planctomycetaceae bacterium
CGATAGCGCGAATCGCCACCGTTTTGGGCTTCTCGGTCGAGACGTTGCTGCCCATGAATTCGAACAATTGCCGTTGCGGCGCACGTTCGGGGGGAAACACGCGGACCCCCGCGTGCCCCACGATCACCTGATCGCCGCGGCGGATATCGACCATGGCCACGCAGCGGGGGGCTTGCGCGTCGTGCGAGACCACGATGCCGCAATCCATTTCCTGCTGCGCCACCTCGGTCCATCTGCCCGCAAGCCGGACCTCGGTTCGCTGGTTGGTCGTGCTGTAAAACCCCTCCGGAAATGCGGCATCCATGTCGGCCGGCACCAGGCGACAGTCTTGCGACACCGTAGGCAGGGCTCCATGGTCGGCGATCTCGGCCATAATTTCCGCGAGGTTCTCGGCCGTCGCGGCTTGCACTTCGACCAGCGCATGACTGGGATCGTTACGGGCCTGGCCGATCGCAATCTGCTTGATGCGGAAGGTGCCGCCCATGCTAGTGATCAGGTCCAGCACTTTGGGCAGTATGAGGCTGTCGATGATGTGGCCGCGGATTTCCACGTCCTCAACCAGCGACGTGGATTTGGCGGCGGCATTGCTGCTGGGAAACATCATCGTGCACCTCGGACAAGAGGCCGCCACTGCAGACGATTTTCCGGCTGGAACGTTCTGGCAAAACGCACGCCGGAATCTGCGGTGAAGGGATTGGACGTGTTGGCAGCCTCGCGCTGTCAATTCTAGGTCGTTGGCCTGCCAGCGACCAACCATTTACCGCTTAAAACAGGGCAAAACGGACGGCCGCTCCACGCCCTAAACCCTAGCGCCGTCGTCACTTCACAATGCCTTCTCACACCTCTATACTGACCGATGGCGAAGTCCCTGTTCTGGGGGCCGTGAACGATCTTCCTTTAATCTCCCACCTCGATTTCTTACCGGCATGACTGATAAACCGGAACCAAGTCATTGGGCCGATCTGGCGCGCGAACTGGGCGCCGAATCGAACGTTCCTCCTGCGAAGCCCGCGAGTCCGACCCCGCAGCCGCAGCAGCCACCACGCCGTCACGCTGAGGCTCCGCGCAGCGCAGCTCCGCGACCGGCGGCCGACTGGTCGCAATTGGCGGCTGATTTAGGAGCCGCGCCGGCCCCGCTGCCGCCGCGACCGGCAGAACGATCGCAGCCGCCACGCACCGAATCGCGACCGCCCGAACGCCGCGCTGAAACGGCGCGTCCGGCGGAGCACTCGCGCCCCGCAGCCTCCGGCGATGACAACTTCGCTGCGCCGGCCGCGCGTCGCGAGCCGCCACGGCGTCCAGCGGCACGTCCAGAAACCGATCGTTACGAATCGCCACGGCCCGCGCCTCCGCCGCCGGCTGCAGAGGCTTTTGAAGTCGAAGAATCGGTGACCAGTCGATTCGTTTTCGAAGAGATCGAAGAAACGATTGAATTCTTCGTGGGGGGGCAGCCCGAACCGCCGCGTGAAACCGCCGAAGAAGGGGAGCGCAAACCGGGACGGCGTCGCCGTCGACGCCGCCGTGGTCGCGGGCGATCTGGCGAACGGCAGCCTGAGGCGCCGCGCGAAACCGAGACGTGGGATGTCGAGTCGCGTCCGGCACGCGAGCCAGTCGATGAAGATCTTCGCGCCCGCGACGATCTTCGCGATCGGGACGAGGATCTGCACGAAGAGTCGGACGAGAGTGAAGGAGAGGCCTTCGAAGCGCGCGATGCCGAATCGACCGTCGGAGGGGAAGAGCGGTCCGGCCGTCCCCGCCGTCGCCGCCGTCGGCGCGGTCGCCGGGGGGGCGAATCACGCTCTTCCTCCACATCGGCCAGTGACGAATCACGTGCCCCGCGCGAGCCGGAAGACTTGGACGATGACGTCGTCCCAGTTTATGCCGAACGCCGTAGCGAGTCGTTCGACGACGATGAGGATGATGATGACGACATCGACCTCAAGGCGCATCACCGTGGCATTCCCACTTGGGACGAGGCCATTGGAATGATCGTCAATACGAACATGGAGTCGCGTGCGCGTAATCCTGCCGGTTCATCTGGTCCGCGTGGCAGACGCGGGCGCGGCCACGGGCGATCGCACAATCGTTAAATCGGCGCTTCGCAGAAGACGGCATCGGCGGACAATTGGTTAGCGCCGCGGCGCGAGGAGGAAATCGGCGGTGAAAAGTTTGCTGATGTTCTTGGCCTGCCTGGCGCTGGCGGTCGGTTGCGGCGCCGAGAGTTCGCCGAAAAACGAGTCGGGCGATAAGACGCTACGAATCGCCGTCATTCCCAAGGGAACTACACACGAATTCTGGCGCTCGGTTCATGCCGGCGCCGAGCAAGCGGCCAAGGAACTAGGTGGCGTCGAAGTCATTTGGAAAGGTCCGCTTCAAGAGAGCGACCGCGAAGGCCAGATTTCGCTCGTGCAGGACTTCGTCACTAATCGCGTAGACGGCATTTGCCTGGCCCCGCTCGATTCGCAAGCGCTGATTGCCTCGGTGCGCGGCGCCAAGGCCGAAGGGATCCCCACCGTCGTGTTCGATAGTGCCCTGGCCGACGAAAACGATATCGTCAGCTATGTCGCCACCGACAACTATCGCTGCGGGCAGCTGGCCGCACAGTACATGGGCAAATTGCTGGCGGGCAAAGGCCGGGTCATCCTGCTGCGCTACAATCCCGGCAGCGAAAGCACCGAACAGCGCGAGCAAGGATTCCTCGACGCCCTGGCCAAGGAATTCCCCGACGTTCAGATCTTGTCGAGCAATCAATATTCCGGCACTTCTTTTGAAGATGCCCTCAGCGTCAGCCAACAGATGATGCTCAAGTTTGCCGACCAGGTCGACGGCGTGTTCACCGTTTGCGAACCCAATAGCACAGGCATGCTGGGGGCCTTGCAAGGGCATAAAGAATTGGCCGGCAAGGTCAAGTTTATCGCCTTCGACCC
>CAMFLN010000775.1 GCA_945957305.1 uncultured Planctomycetaceae bacterium
GAGCCTCCACTGTCGCGGCCTGGGATTGAAGGTCGTGGTCGCTCGCACAGCTTTTGAGGCCCTGATGTTGATTCGCACCAGCTTGCCCGACGTCGCTTGTTTAGATGTCAGCATGCCTGCGGGGGACGGACTATCCCTCTGCCAAATGCTTTTGACGGACCAGGATTCGCTGCATCTGCCCGTCATTATTTTGACCGGCAGAAAGGACCCCGCCGTCGTGCGGCGTTGTCACGAGTTGAAGGCATTCTACGTCGCAAAGGGGGCTGACGTGTGGGCAGACGTCGAGCCGTTGCTCCGCGAAATACTCATTTTACCCGACCTTCACGCAGTGCATGCGGCGGTGGATCGCGCGGCTGAGCTTTCCGAGTTCGCCTCCTGCCAACCAGAAAGTGACTGACATGGATCCCTACCCCAACATCCTCGGGTACGGCAGTCAGCAAGGCGAAGAGCTGTTTCGGAGCTTGCTCGAAGCCGCGCCCGACCCGATGGTCATCGTCAGCGATACCGGGACCATTCTGCTCGTCAACGTACAAGCCGAACGCGCATTTGGCTACGATCGCGCCGAGGTCATCGGTCAGAAAGTCGAATGCTTGCTACCCGCCCGATATCGCGAACGGCATGTGGGACATCGTCGTGCGTACATGACCGCACCGGGCTTGCGGCCGATGGGGCCCGGCCTGGAACTGTACGGTTTGCGCAAGGACGGCACTGAGTTCCCGGTCGAAATTGCGCTCAGTCCCTTGGCGGTGGACGACGGGGTCGTCGTCTCTGCTGCGATCCGCGACGTCACCGAGCGGCGACGTGCTGCGCTTGCCATGCAGAGGATGAACGAGACCTTGGAGGAGCGCGTGAAAGAACGGACCGCCGCCTTGGCGGAATCTATGCGCGAACTCGAACGGCGAAATCAAGACAATGAAATGTTTGTCTACAGTGCTTCGCACGACCTCCGTTCACCGCTAGTGAATTTGCAAGGATATAGCCGTGAGGTGAGACGCAGTGTGCAAGACATTCAGAGGCTGCTGGCGACAAGCCCGCTGGCCGAAGCAGAAAAGCAGCACCTCAACGACATCATTAACGGCGACCTGGGATCTTCCCTGCGCTTCATCCAGGCCGCCACGACGCGCTTGGGTAGCATCATCGACGCCCTGCTCAAATTGTCACGGGCGGGGCGCGTCGACTACGAATGGGAACCGGTCGACCTCAACCTCTCGATCAAGCGGGTGGTGGAGAGTCTGGCCTCGACGATCAAAGAGCGCAAAGCCATGATCACCACTTTGCCGCTGCCCATGGTGCTGGGGGACGCCACGGCCATCGAACTGATTTTCGCCAACTTGATCGACAATGCCCTGAAATACCTCGATCCATCTCGTCCAGGCCGCATCGAGGTGGGTTGGCAATCGCACTCGGACGCGCATTTTCCGGGCACGACAGATCCGCTGGCGACCCTCTACGTCGCGGATAATGGCTTGGGCATCGATGAAAACCATCGCTCGATGGTATTTCAGCCGTTTCAACGCTTGCATTCCAGCGTCGCAGAGGGCGAAGGAATCGGTCTGGCGATCGTACAGCGGATCGTCTCGCGCCATGCGGGCACAATCCGCTTTGAATCGCAGGTGGGCGTAGGCACAACTTTCTATATCGCCTTGCGCGCTGCCTACTCGCCTGACCCTGACTCAGCACAACCGTTGCTCGCTGCTCACGGAGTATAGCCAATGGCAATTGAACCGATGACGATCCTGATGGCGGAGGACGACGAAGGGCATGCTTGCCTGGTGAAGAGGAATCTTCTCCGCGCCGGCATCGTCAACCACATCGTGCACGTCGGCGATGGTCAGTTGGCGCTCGATTATCTATTCAGCCAGCGAGAGTACGTCGGCCGTCCGCCAGGTGGTCGACTGCTTGTGCTGCTTGATATCAATATGCCGCGCATCAACGGCACCGAGGTGCTGCGGCAGGTTAAAATGAATTCATTGACAGCGCATCTGCCCATCATCATGCTGACCACGACGGACGACCCTCGCGAGGTGCGCCGCTGCTACGAAGCAGGATGCAGCATTTATGTGACAAAGCCTCTCGTATACGACGCATTCATCGAAGCAATTAAGCGCTTAGGTTTGTTCCTGCAGGTTGTCACCCTGCCCGGCGACGCCAGCCGAATACCCAGCGCGGACGCGTCCATTAGGGGGGCTATATCTCACGTCGTTCCGGCCGGCGAGAGATAGTCGCCGTGAAAGCTGCAGGGGATTTGATGCAGCGTTTTGGCGCGCGCCAGTTCTGTGAGTGTCGCAGCGTCGTCAACGAGTGGGAAGGATGTTCTACGGCGAAAGTCCGGGAGGACCGAAAGGACGACGCCGTCATCTTCGCTTATAGAGTGCCTTATTCATCCGCCCGGCATTTCTCAATTCTTCTCGCAACTCTTTCAACCGCCGTTCATGTCCCTGTAGCCTTTTGACCAGTGAATCAACGTCACATCCGTCTGTTTTCTCAATCGCCCTTGCTAGGCGACTACTTTGAGCCTCGGTTTCTTTGATCGCGGCTTCAAGTGGCTGCCAATGCGGCCGGCATTCCTCGTCCCGGCGGACGACCGAAAGGACGACGCGTCGACAGTGTGATAAGCAATCGCAAGCCGCCCAGGCTTTCAATTCAATCCACGGCTGTTGTTCCAGGGTCGAAATGATATGGGCGGAGTTCGCGCGCCGCCTGACTCATTTTCTCTTTTCACGAGCGCCGCATTTTGACAACGGTAGGCAAGAGGCGATAAGTTGCGAGCGCCCCGCAACAGGAGTTCAAGTATGGCAGAAATGAAAAAACCGGGTCCCGCGACAGTCGCTATGGTCGAAGAGTCCGCCGCGACCGGTCGCGTGCGCGAAATTTACGACGATATCAAGGCGACGAAGAAAAACGACTTTGTCCCCAATTTGTGGAAT
>CAMFLN010000776.1 GCA_945957305.1 uncultured Planctomycetaceae bacterium
ACATCTACACTTAAGCGATCGTCGGCAGCGTCAGATGTGTATAAGAGACAGCTCTGGCGCTCAAGGCCGGCGCGAGGGTTTTGAGAAGGTGCTGGCCGAATACCCGGACGTCGAAGTCGTCGGCGGCGGGGTGCGGTGGTGCGATTGGGAAAAGCAGACCGCGCGCGACACCTTCGAGACGCTGTTGGATCAAAGTCGCGAACCGATCGCCGGTGCTTTCTTTCACAGTGACGACATGGCGCTCGCTTGCCTGCCGGCGCTGCAGGGAACTTCGCACGCCAATATGGTCGTAACAGCCGTCGACGGACAAAAGGAGGGGCTGGCCGCGATTCGGGAAGGCAAGCTGGCCGCTACAACGGTCAATCCAGTCTGCTTGATTCACATGACAGCGCTGACGCTAGGGCAGTTCATCGTTCGCAACGGTGAATCGGTCGATTCCGTGCCGCTGGAGATTATTACGCCCGGCCCCTTGGTGGCACAAGAAACTGGCAATCTCGAAGCCATGTTGTACCTGGCCGACCCGCGACACTGCCTGGTGTAAAACACCGCCAGGGCAGGGGAGTGCGGCGATTTGAATCTCCCACGCAAGTTCCTTTCGTCCAGCTAATATCTCATTCTGCATCGAAACTCGCGTAATGACTTCCTCAACGATGACTGCACCGCCGCTTTTGGATTGTCGCGGCGTGGGCAAACGATTCGGCGGCGAGGTCGCGCTCGAAGCAGTCGATTTCACTCTGCAGGCGGGCGAGGTGCATGGCCTGGTCGGCAGTAATGGTGCAGGCAAGAGCACGCTGATGAAAATCCTGGCGGGCGCCCTGCCTGATCATCAAGGGATGGTCTTGCTGGAAGGGCGGCCGGTCGACCTGTCGAGTCCGCAATCCGCGCTCCGGCACGGAATTGCGATGGTTTATCAAGAGCTGTCGGGCATCGGTCAGCTTTCCGTGGCCGAAAACCTTTTTCTCGGTCGCCAGCCCACGGCCGCGCTGGGCAGAGTCGACTGGGCGAGAATGCGGCAACTGGCGGCGGCGCAACTGGCCGAGCTACAAATCGACGTCGACGTGGATCGTCGGCTTGCCAGCTATCCGCTCGTCGTGCGGCAAATGGTGGAAATCGCTCGCGGCCTGCACAGTGGCGCCCGCGTCTTGATCCTCGACGAGCCGACAAGTGCGCTGAGTCCGCCCGAAACGCGTCGTCTGTTCGAACTGATCGGGCGATTGCGCGAGCGGGGTGTGGCCATGATCTTTATCAGTCATTTTATCGAAGACGTTCTCGAAGTGTGCGATCGCGTGACAGTCCTGCGTTCCGGAAGAGTGGTTGAATCACGCGCCGCAAAAGAATTGGACAAGCATTTCGTCATCCATGCGATGTTGGGCCACTCCCTGGATGCGAACGAGGTGGGCTACGAAACCGGCGTACAGCTGCCGCCGCGCACTGCGACTCCTCCGGCACTGGTCGCTCAAGGCTTAACGCTGCCTGGCAGTTTTGCCGAGATCGATCTCGACGTTTCCCCTGGCGAATGCTTAGGGATCTACGGGTTTGTTGGTTCGGGACATCAGGAATTGGCGCATTGCCTGGCCGGGGCGCGCGCTCCGTCCGCTGGCTCGCTCCGCTTGCTGGACCGCCGAGTCAAACCTGGCGACACGCACCGGGCTGTAGAGCAGGGAATCGTGCTCGTCGCATCGGATCGTGGCCAAACGCTGGTGCACGATGCAGCGATCTATAAGAACGTGACGCTTGCGCACTTAAAAAGTGCGGTGGGAAATTGGCTCACTCGAGCGCGCGAACTAACGGTCACCGAGCCCCTGCTCACCCGGGTTGGTTGTCATCCGCCCGAACCGCGATTGCGGGCCCGGAATCTATCGGGGGGCAACCAGCAGAAGGTGGTCCTCGCCAAATGGCTGCTGGGCCCGATTCGCGTCCTCGTGTTGGATGAACCGACGCGTGGCATGGACGTCAGGGCCAAGGAAGAGATCATGCAACTTGTCGCAGAGCAAAAGCGCGCCGGCGCGGCAATCGTACTGGTCTCGACCGAGCCGGAAATCGTCCTGGCCCATGCCGATCGAATTGTGGTGATGAGCCGCGGCAAAGTGACCCAGGAATTTAGCGGCTGTGCGCTGGACAAGAAAACCCTAATGCGCTGGGCATGAAGGCATTTGATCACGAAAGCACGAAAACACGAAAACGCAAGCTGCGACGGCAGGTGAAATTATTTTCCGATCGCCCTAGGCGTTAAAATGGGACACGATTTTGAAGCCCTCTCGGCGCGCATCATTGAGGCCGCGATCGATGTGCATAAGTCGCTGGGGCCGGGCTATATTGAATCGATTTACGACAATGCGTAACGAGTGGCGCTGGACAAGCGTTCTTTGAACTATCGCGTCCAGGAGTCTGTCGACATCTACTACGAAGGTACAATTGTAGGAACACATCGTCCGGACCTAATTGTAGACGACACCATCGTCGTCGAACTGAAAGCGATAAAGGCCTTAGAGGGTGTGCATTTCTCACAAGTACGATCCTATTTGAAAGCGACGCAGTTGAAAGTTGGCTTGCTGATGAACTTCAATTCCCCCACGCTAGTGGTAAAGCGGATCGTACTTTGACAAAGCACTCCTATTCAGCCGTGTCCCTCATGTCGTCACTTGAAGTCACACAGAAAATGGAATCACGAAAACACGAAAGCACGAAAATATCCAACTTGCATGGCGAGCGCACTGCGGTAACGTTGTGCACGCGCATTTCTGAGATTTTTCACGCTTTCGTGCTTTCGTGATTCAGACCCTAGTCTGCTACCAATGAGCAACGATCAGTCGCCGTCCTATTCTTTCAGGCAACTTGATGACACCTTCGGGACCCAAATCATTTTTGCGCCGGCTGTTGGCACGGATCGAACCGCAGGATATTGCGCCCGTGGTGAGCTTGGCCGT
>CAMFLN010000777.1 GCA_945957305.1 uncultured Planctomycetaceae bacterium
GTGAGAAGGCGATCACTGAGTTCGATCGACTGTTCGAAGCCGGCTATCGGGCCATGGTCGAAGCGCTCATTCATGCGTCGACGACATGGAAAATGCCCGCTGGCGACGCGGATTTGGTGGATTCGCTGCAGGCCATGACCGAGCCTTTGCTGCGACTGTGGCTGGAGCACAGCCGCTCGGTGCGGCTGTCGGTCTTGGAGCGCGTCAGTGATGCCGAGAGATTCGCTGGGCTCGTGACTTTTATCGAGCGCTATGGGCACGATCTGTTTACGCAGCGTTTCTTGAATCTCGGCAGCCTGCGGGCGATTCTGGACTCCGGGGCCGCGAACTATTTGCGCATGCTTGCCGAAGAGGCGGGGCCGGGGCAGCCGCTCCGATTGATCGACGATCTGGCCGACGAGCGGAACGCGCCGATCACCCGCACCGCGGCCGCCGAACACCTGCAACTGATCGTCGAAGCGATCGTCGAGAACTATGCCGAGTACAAGGACTTCAACACGACGACGACACAGTCGGACCATGGCGAACTCCTGTACATGCTGCTCGACACACTCAGGCTCAAGGCCAATTACGATCGTGTCTGCTGGAACATCCGGCCGATCGTTTGGGCGCACGAGGCGCTCATGCGCCGCGGGCAGGAAGAGACCGCGGAAATCTGGCGGCGGGCTCTGGTCGATCGAACCAGCGAAGCGGCCGACGCATTGCTGAAACAGTTCGAGCAATTGGCGCAGCGTTACCAGATGCGCCTGCCGAGCATCGCCGCGCGGCTCTCGGAGCGCTTCGTGCGTCCTCTCACCGTCGACGGGCTATGTGCGCTCGTGCCCGCGGCGATCAAGGAAATCCGCCGCGACGGGCCGGGCGAGGCGTTTGCGCGACTCGAACAGGAAATCAACGAGTTTGCCGAACAACCGACCGGTTCGGGGCTCGAGGCCCCGGCCTGGCTGGCGGCGCTCGAAGAAGAGATCGCCCAAGCACACATTCCCGAAACCGAGCGGGAACCGGACAGCATCGTGGCACGCAGAGTCCCCCGCCAACGCCTTTCGCTGGAGCAAGTGCAAAGCCAATTGCAGCAGAGTGAAGAGCAAGAGTAGGCGCTTTAGCAGCCGCTATTTCTTACCCTCTCCCGCGGGCGCTTCGGCGCGCTTCTCATCCTTCTCCGTGACCCGTTCGAAGACCTCTGTCCGTCCGAAGAGCGAGATACCGACATAACCGCGGGCGTTGAGTTTGCTCAGGTCGTTGTTCTCGAACCAGATCGTGGCGTTATACGTTTTACCGCTGTCACCGTCGTAGATAGTGCCTGACGCCCACTGCTGCTTCTTCGGATCGTAGGAGAAGTTTTCCAGCATATCGATGCCGACCACGGGGCGTTTGCGTAATTCTTCATCCGGATTGTATTTGTCCAGCGCCCCTTCCTTGTCGTAAGCAATGATCTTGCCGAAGTAGAGCCCTTTCTCGCGACGAATCTCCATCTTGCCGTTCTTTTTGGGAAACCAGTATTTGCCGAGCACCGCATCGCCGGGGGCCTTGTCCTCGGCATGGGCTGTCGACATTGCGAAGACGGCAGTGGCCAGCAACCACACAACGGCAAGGCGAGGATTCATGCGTGCACCCAAAAAGTATTGATGGAGCGGCGGCGATTTTCAGGCAGCCTGAGTCTACTGCCTCGCTCCACGCAGGGATAGGCAATTGCCAAACGAAGATCGCGGGGAGCCGATCGATCACGCCCCGTTCCCTGCCACTCCCCAGCGTCCGGCAATCTCGTGCAGCGAGCGAATCGTGTCCTTCGCCTGCGCATGCGGCACAGATAATGTCTGTTGGCCGGCGGAGGCACGGTCTAACAACAGGGCACCCCAGCCAGCCGTTTGGGCCGCGCGATAATCATTCTCCACATCGTCACCGACCAGCAAAATTTCGTGCGGCGCCAGTGCCAGCTGATCGGCGATCGCGGCAAATAAATGGGGATGTGGTTTTCGCCAACCCATCTGCGAAGAAACGAACAAATGCTGGCAACCGTCCAAGGGGGACAAGGATTGGCAAATCGTCGTCAGCCGGTCGTCAAAGTTCGATGCGATACCGATGACGATGCCGCGCGCTGCAAGCGCTTCCCACGCGGGCGCGGTGTCCGCGAAGAGGCGCCACTGTCCAGGGTCCGCGAAGTGGTCCCACAGCGCGGCGAAGATCGCATCGGCCTCCCCCGGGGCACCAAAGACTTCGTCCACGATCGAGCGCCAGCGATCGATCTCTCGTTGCTGATTGGTGCGCCCCGCGTACCGCTCGCGGTCGAGCCGTTCCTGCCGGACGAACGCCGCCTGAAACCGCTGCCGAACCACCGGCTCGGGCAAATCGATGCCGTAGCGCCGTGCTGCGGCGGCGTAGGCCGCGGCAACGCTTGGTTCGGGATAGATCAACGTGCCGACGGCGTCGAAGATGACGGCCCGGGGTGCCCGGTGACTCAAGATCGGTGAATCCTTCCCCTGGGACACTTGGCACCAGCCTCTGGCCCTGCTGTGGCTCACGCTCTGCGCGAGTTTGGCTTATGGCAGGCGAGGGATAGCGCCCAGGTCCAAGGCAAAAGCAAAAGCCATCAGGCTGATAATGAACAGAAAGCCCGCGTAGTGAAACGCCACGACGACGCGTTCGCTGACGGGCTTGCCACGAATGCCCTCGAGGATGAGGAACACCATGTGCCCGCCGTCCAAGAGCGGAATCGGCAAAAAGTTCAACACGGCCAGATTCGCGCTGAGCATGCCCAGGAAAATGAGCAGGTCAGACAGCCCCTTGCTGGCCGATTGATGGGCGGCGCCAAAAATCGACAGCGGACCGCCTAACCCCTTCGGAGAGACCTGGGTGCCGATCTTGCTGAGGAAGCGATACACCAGGAGGAGAGAATCTCGCGCCTCGGCGGCGCCCAGCTT
>CAMFLN010000778.1 GCA_945957305.1 uncultured Planctomycetaceae bacterium
TACAAGGGGTCTCCCAGCAGCCCCATGGCCGTCACAGCCTGACGACGCAACTCGGGATCGGGATCGACAGCTAGACGTTGCAGAGTGGCCGGACCCGTGGCAAAGCCATTCACGGCCAGGCAGCGGGCCGCGGCAACGCGCAGCGAGCCCTCATCGCTGGCCAGTAGCCGTTCGACCGGCATCGGATCAGTAAACGCACGCGGGTGAGACAAAGCTTCGAGGGCCGCGTGGGCGACGGCCACGTTCGGATCTTCGATCAAGCGCTGCAGCACGGTCGCCTGCGCGGGGTCCGCTTGCAGCGTCAGGTTTCCGCACGCCAGGCGGCGGACGTCGGCGGCCGTGTGACTGGCGCCGACTTGAGCCATGCGCAGGGCCGGTGCACTCGGATTTCCCTTCACCGCTTGCAACAGGTCGCGCCACACGAGAGCGTCGGTTTCGGCCATGGCCAGGTCCGCGAGCTGAGAGACCATCACTTCATCGAGTGGTTTTAAGGCCGACGCGGCCGCCAAACTCTTTGCCGCCGCGCGGCGCTTATTGACGTCTTCGTTCGACAGCTCATCGAGCAACGGCTGCCCAGACGGTGGAGTTTCGAGCACCTCATGATGCGCGGCCAAGGGGGTCGTCGTGGGAACGGGCTGCTCCGTCGAGTTGAACGGCTGTGATTCGAGCGAAGCAAGATCCGGCGTTGGGGACCCCGGAGTCGCGAACGCTTGCTGCCAGGCTTGCTTGAGAGCCGCTATTTGTTCGTTGCGCTGCTCGGCCGGGGCGTCGCTGGTGAATTGTGCTGCCGAAGCCCAACGGCGCGACAATTGATCCGCGGCCTGTTTCCGCGTGGGAAACGGCGTGTCGGCCATGGCAGTCAGCAGAATGGCGCCGGACTGGGGCAAGGGCCAATTGTCGAGCGAGTCCAGCACCGCACGACGCACTTCCGCGCTGCGATCTGCCAACAATTGCCGGGCGATCGTGGCGCCGCGCGGCGTGGGGAAATAAGCCAGCGATTGAGCGACACTGCGGCGCACTTGCCACGACGGATCATTGGCCGAGGAAAAGACCGTGACGTCATCGCCCGACGCCGCCAGCGCTAAAATCGCGCCCGACCGCACCATTTCAGGTTCATGAATCAACAGTCGTTGCAGATCGGTCCGGGCTTGGGGATCGCCGATCTCGCCCAGAGCGCGCACAGCGGCCAGCCGTACATCCAGGTGAAAGTCGGCCAGCGCCGCTTCGGCAAAGGCCAGCGTTTG
This sequence comes from uncultured Planctomycetaceae bacterium, assembly GCA_945957305.1. Classification (GTDB taxonomy): domain Bacteria; phylum Planctomycetota; class Planctomycetia; order Pirellulales; family JACPPG01; genus JACPPG01. The sequence goes on from CAMFLN010000778.1 coordinate 1,245, forward strand.
CGGATGTTTTCGCGCCGCCAGGCATGCCAGTGCCGCGCTACGCACACGCGGATTCGCATCCGCACGCAATTCCACCGCTTCGCGGGGAAGCACTCCGTTCAGGCTGATCGTGTAGGCGTACAGCGCCGCTTGGCGCACGTCGGGATTTTTCGCTTGCAACCCGACCGCGAACGGCGCGCTAGTGGCGGCGTCCACGTGCCGCGCCAGCCCGCGCAGCAGTTCGGCATGCAATTCTGGCGAGTAATTCTTGGCGGCGGCATCTCCCAGGTCATCGAGCAATTCCGCGAGGGCGGGCCCTGCGACGGCACTCTCCTGGCCGGCGAGGGCCTCGACCGCGGCGCGGCGCTGCGGCAATTTGAGATTCGCATCGCGAATGGCTTCCACCAGACAGCGATCGACCGAGTCTTCGCCTGCGCGGGCCAGCATGATCGCGGCGTTGGCGACGGCCACAGAATCGTCGCTGGTCAAGTATTCTTCGAAATTAGGCCGCTCGTCAGCCGGAGCCTCGAGCAATTTCGCCAAACCCGCATGCTGCCAACGATAGGTGGGGGTCGCCGCAGATGCCGTCGTGCCGGAGGCTGACGCGACGGGGGTCGCCGTCCAGCTGTCGTCGGCCAACTCCAGCGGCGGGCTGGGCTCGGACAGAAGCGGAGCCGATGAACGAGGGGTTTCGGGAGGACGCGTTTCAAGGGAACGCGCTGTCACGGAATCGGTCGTGGCGAGCGCAGCCGTCAAGTCGGGCGGCGACTCCAGCGTACGGCAGCCGGCAAACCAGCCAGCGCTGATCACCAGCAGCCAGACGCTCCACGTCGGCTTGCGCTTGAGACAAACGTCCATGACCGGCAAATCCTTTTGCCTTCGTTCCGGAAATCCATTTCCTGCGAGAGACTGTTCCGGGAAATCCCGGTCGCTTCTCTTGCTTTGCTCTCGACAACTGAATGTCGCTGCGTCCCAGCAGCCTCAGTCGTGTCGAGCAATTCCTAATTCACGCGCGCCTGTTCCGTTGCTCCCTCGGCAGCTCCCTCTTGACCGACGATCGTTTCCAGCCCTGTGGCGAGGTCACGCAGTTTGCGGATCTCGTCGTCGTTCAGTCGGTCTTCGCGTTTTTTCTTCCCGACGATCTTGTGCATTTCGTCGATCTTGCCGACCAGGTCCGAAACCAGCTGCTTGCTCTCCGCGGTCGCCGCACTGGATAAACCACGTCCGCGCGACCCTTCGAGCCCGCTCCGCAGGCAGAGCAGCAAGTAGGTTTGCAGATCGGGGGGAAGCACGCCTTGCGATTTGCTATCCGCCACCGCTTCTTCGGCGACCGGCAATTCTGGGGCCGCGGCTTCCGGAGCGGCGGCCGGAGCCGCTCCCGCGGCATCACCATCCGCGGCGGCCACGGCTGGTTCGCCCGCCGGAGCTTCCGCAGCGGCCGGGGCATCTCCCTCAGCAGCCGGCGCTTCTTCGGCTGCAGCGGCGGGGGCCTCGACGACGGCGGGGGCAGCCGTTTGACGTCCCACCTCCGCAGCCAATAGCGCAATGGTCCGTGCTACAACCGGCACGTTTTTCTCGCCGATGTTCTTACCGTCTAACCCTCCCAGGTTTCGAATTGCTTCGCAGCGGTCATCCAGCGGCGCTTCCTCGTCGGCCGCGAACTGCGCCAGTGCACTCGCCACATCCACAG
>CAMFLN010000779.1 GCA_945957305.1 uncultured Planctomycetaceae bacterium
TCAGCGCGCCGGGCGTAAGGTGCCCCACATCGATCACGACGCCGGGCGCAAAGCACCACTCCAGTGGCACCTGATCGATCGTCCGGGCTGGTTTCCCTTCGCTCGTCGCGCCGTAGTGGTACGGCGCGTCGACGTGGGTGCCGGTATGGGTAATGGCCGAGACCTCTTCGATGGCCCAGCCTTGGCCGGCGGAATAGACCAGGTCTTCCGGCGCAACGCCAAAGAATTGACGCATCTGGGCAAACCCTTCGCCGGCATGGTCGATGTAGCGAATTGACGCCGGCAACGGCTCGCTGGCCGCTTGATGGGCGAGCGGCACGCTAAGGTCGATAATCCGCACGCGGTCGAACATGACTTGCGGGGTCCTTTCGCGTGCAGTCTAAGGAATGCGATTGCCGGCTCGCAATGCGGGCGCGAGGCGCCCCTCGTTGGACGGCCGTGCCCCCCGCATATCTCCGCCTGCGCGGCAGCGAGACTGAGCGCGGCTGCTGTCTACCCGATTTCCGCCGCCCGAGGCCCCCTGCCGTCAAGAAAATATCTACGAAAAACTGGCATTTTAGGTGTGCTCGGCGAAAAACCGCTGTACATTACGATTCTGTTAGAGCATCCGCCTGGGGGGGCGGTGGGGCGTCTGTGCCCGCTCGTTTCGTGTGTTCCCCGTCGAGATTTCGCGAATGCCCCGAATTGTCCGGACCTCATCGTTGCTGCTGGCCGCGCTGGCTCTGTTTACCTGCTCACCGTCGGTGGCAGCCCCGCCCACATGGGACCATGTAGTGATCGTGATCGAAGAGAATCACGCGCTGTCGCAAGTAGTGGGTAACGGTAGCGCTCCCTACTTCAACAACACGCTGGTCGCCGGCGGGGCGCTGCTGACCGATATGTACGGCATAACGCATCCGAGTCAACCGAATTACCTGCAGTTTTTCTCGGGCGCAAATCAGGGTATCACGAACAACAACGACACCAGCGGCATCACGCCCTTCAATACCCCTAACCTGGGCGCCGAACTGATCTCGTCCGGCAAGACGTTCACGGGGTACTCAGAAAACTTGCCGTCGGTCGGCTACACCGGCTTCGATGCCGACGGCGGATTGTACGCCCGGCGCCATAATCCCTGGGTGCAGTGGCAAGCGAACGACGCTCCGTCGAGCAACCACCTGGCGCCGGCGGTGAATCAACCGTTTAGCGCGTTTCCCACCACGGCCGGTGGATTCGCCGCGCTGCCGAACGTGAGCATTGTCGTCCCGAATAATCAAAACAACATGCATGACGGCACGATCGCCCAGGCTGACACCTGGTTGCAAAGCAACCTCGCCAGCTATGCCAGTTGGGCGCAGACGCACAACAGCTTGCTGATTGTGACGTTCGACGAAGACAACAGTGCCTCGCGCAATCAAATCCCGACCGTGTTGTACGGTGCGCATGTAAATGCCGGGGCGCAGGTGGGGGGAACCTGGACCCTGCACAATCTGCTGCACACGGTCGAGGACGCCAATGGTACGGCGCACGCCGGGGCCTCGGCCGACGTCCGTTCGATCGCCGGGGCATTCACCACTGATCCTGCGGTGGCCACCGCCACGTTTCGCCAAGGCGCCAATGGTTATTCCGGCGCCACGGATACCTGGATCGAGCCCGCCAATCCGAATGCGAACCATGGATCCGACGCCAAGTTGGTCGTCGACGGATCGCCGACCAGCCAAGGGTTAATCAAGTTCGACAATATTTTTGGCAATGGCCCCGGGCAGGTGCCTGTTGGTGCGACGATCTTATCGGCCAAGCTGTCAATTGTGACGGGCACCGCAACCAGCGATGAGACACTGACCAACGTGGCACTGCATCAACTGCAAGTGCCGTTTACCGCTTCTTCGACCTGGAATAGTCTCGCCGGTGGCATCACTCTGGGCAGCGAGGCCGCGGCGAGCCCGCAGTTCACTCTGCTGCCCAACGTCGAAGGGGATTACGCCATCTTTGACGTGACGAAATCCATTGCCGCTTTCGCGGCGGGGCAAGCAACGAACTATGGTTGGCTGATCAATCCGCAAGGAACCGACGGCTGGCGCCCCTTCTCGTCGGACGATGTACTGGGCAATCGTCCGATACTGAGCATTACGTACGCCGTGCCGGAACCGACCGGCTATTTATTGGCGCTGTTGGCCTCGGCCACTCTGCTCTATCGCCGTAAGTAACGCTCAAAACGTCGGCACACCATTCGGTGCGCCGGTGCGCGGACGGCGAGCGTATTACTTCGCGCGCTGCTCGGCGCGCTCGCGAATACGGCCGATCCAATGCGTCCAGCCCTCGGGCATCCCACGACGATGGTCGGGAAGAATCAAGCCGATGCCACGATGCGAGAATGAAAGGCGAGTCGCGTCCCCCTGCGCCGTGAGCCGGTATTGAATGTGATTCACCGCGGGGTAGGACATCATCATCGGCCCGGTGATCTCTAGCAGCACCGGCGGCTTGATCACTTGCACGTGCCCCCACAGATGTCCGGCGTTGTTCCCCAGGTCGCGAAACCAGCGTCCGCCGGGCCAGGCTTCGAGCACAAAGGGCATCCGCGTGCCGTCCATCATTTGCGCTTCCGCTCCCACCTCCTCGAGGAGCGCCTCGAAAGCAATGTCGATCGGGGCCGCGATATCGATCGTCTTCTTGATTTCGACGGTTTCAATCGTCTGTTCTTGGAGCTCGGTCGTCATGGGTTTCCTTTCTCGCGAAGATTGAGTTTTTCGCTTGGTTGCTATGTGCCTGGCCTGCGATCGAGGCGGTTTGTGCCGTCGAACTGAGAAACTGCGAACCGCTCCAACAGCGCACGCCCGGATTGTATATTCCCATTACGGAATATGTCAAGTGATCCGGTCCCACGCGAGGACACGGTGCAGCGTCCCCTCGCCCCGAAGAACCTTCATATAC
>CAMFLN010000780.1 GCA_945957305.1 uncultured Planctomycetaceae bacterium
GTCGTCGACGGTCACACTCGCACCAGGAGCGACATCGCGCACCTCCAGGCCAAAAAACGGTTCCGGCTGAAACCAATTTGGCCCACGCATCGGCTCCCCCACATCCCGCTGGGAAAAGAAAACATACAGCCGCCCAGAAAAAGTTACGCGCTGCTCTGGCGAGGGCGACTCGCGCTCGGCCGTGGCGCGATCGAGCGTGACGACGACGCGTTGAGACGGCTCCGCGCCCTGCGCGACTTGCTGAAGGAATGTCGCGGTGCAGACCAGCGACGAGCACAGCGAGATGGCGAGAGCCTTGGTCATATAGCCCGGCAATCCGAAATCTTTATTAGGTGAGTCATCGTCGATTTTATCGCGCTGCGCCGCTGCTTGCAGCCACGGCTCGATAGGGATAGCTTACGCGCTGGCCGCTGCATTCGGTTGTGGCCCCGCCCCTTCGTAGCGTAGGAGCCTCATGTCGACGATTCGCGAAATTCCCGAAGTGGCCGGCCTGGATGCCCCGCGTGGCTTGGTGCGCATCCCGCCCGAACTCGACGTTCCGCTGACTGACCGCGTAAGGCAAATCCTGGACACCAAGGAGTTTCGCCGGCTGGCGCGCATCAGCCAATTGGGGCTCGTGTCCCTGGTCTATCCCGCGGCGATTCACACCCGGTTCGAGCATTCACTGGGCGTTTATCGCCTGGCGCTATTGTATCTGAAGCAGTTGTCGCATGACGAACGCTTTGTCGAAGCCATTCGACCGGCCGATGCCGAGACTTTCATTGTGGCGGCCTTGCTGCACGATTTGGGACATTGGCCTTTTTGCCATCCGATCGAAGACATCCGCCTGCCGGGTGTGCCGGAGCATGAGCTGTTCGCCAACAGCTTTTTATTGGAAGGCGAAATCGCTGATCTGCTGCGTTCTGAATGGAAAATCAACCCACGCGACGTCGTCACGCTATTGAGCGACAAGCCCCGCGATCCGAAATCGCGCATCTTGCAGAGCATGCTTTCGGGGCCGATCGACATCGACAAGATGGACTACCTGGCGCGCGATAGCTTGCATGCCGGGGTCCCTTATGGGCGGCATTTCGATCAATCTCGCCTGTTGGGTAGTTTGTGCCTGAACATGGCCGGCGACGGGCTGGCCATTACGGACAAGGGAAAAACCGCGGCCGAGATGATGGTCTTCGCGCGGTACGTGATGTTCAGCGAAGTCTACTGGCATCACGCCGTGCGTTCGGCCACGGCCATGTTGCAGCGGGCTTTTTATTTACTCCACAGCGACTTGGAATTCGATTCGCTGTTGCGGCTGACCGAGGGGCCGATGATCGCAGCACTGACCGAGGCAGCGGGACAATCGCCGGCCCGCGACCTGCTGAACGGATTATTCGGTCCTTCGCGCCGGCTTTACAAACGGGTCGAACAATTCAGCTACTTCGAGCGGCGCGACTTGTATGACCAATTGTCGCATCGGCCCTATCCTTGGCTCGTTGCCTGTGGCGAGCATTTTGCTGCCTTGGCCAGCGCGGCGCTCGGCCGAGTCGTCGCACCGCATGAAGTGCTGTTCGATGCTCCGCCGGTCGGCCGCGAAGTCGAATTCAACATCGAGATCTATTTCCCCAAGCAGCGACATTATCGGTTGCTGGGCGAAGTCTCGCCGATGATCAAGACCTTAGCGCGCGAGCAATTTGACGACTATGTAAAACGAGTACGCATTCTCGCGCACGGCCGCGTTGCCGAGGATTTACGCGGCCTGGGCAACGTCTCGGCGCTCGTGGAACAAGCGATCGCTCGCATGGCGTAAGCGAATTACATAGCAACGTCGAATTTAGTATTGATTCTCTGGAAAATACACTCGCAAGCTTGCAAGTGCTTCTTTTAGAATTACTGGCACGACACCTCTTCGCTCGCCATCACGCATTACGCGTGCGTCACTTGTAATTCAGGAGCACTGCCATGACTTGCGTTTCTCGCTTGGTTCAAGTTGCTGGACATCTCATTGTTCCGGGCTTTGCAGCGATGGCGTTGTGTCTCGTCGCTGTGGCTGGCTGCGGCCGACAGCCTCCCACCGCGCAGCCTTTGGCTTTCGAGCCCGAGACTATCAAGCAACTCGTGAACCAGGCGAAAGGCAAGAAACAGCCGTTGGGCATGGGCATCAAAGATGGACGAGTCGCTGCGGCGGGAATGCTGGCCAAGGTCGGACCGCAGGCACAAGAATACGGCGCCGTCGAAGTGCTCGAGAAACTCGCGCAAGACAAAGACCCTGACGCCCAGGCCGCAGCCATCGATGCACTGGCCAAGATCAAGACTCCGTAGCCCCAGCCCCTGCGGCGCAGGGCTGTGCAACCGGATTTATGACGCGCACGGCTGTGGATACAACCATGGCATCGGGCGCGCGCTGTTCAGCGATTCAGTTTGATCGACAGCTCGCGCAACTGTTTTTGGTCGACCACGCTCGGGGCGCCAGTCATCAGGTCGCTGGCTTTTTGCGTTTTGGGGAAGGCGATCACGTCGCGGATGCTGTCGACGCCGCCGAAGAGCATCACCCAGCGGTCGATGCCCAGCGCGATGCCACCGTGCGGCGGGGCGCCGAATTGCAGCGCGTCGAGTAGAAATCCGAAGCGCTCCTTGGCGCTTTCCCGGTCGATGCCCAGCAGATCGAAGACCTGTTGCTGCTGCTCCTGGTCGTGGATACGAATCGTGCCGCCGCCCGCTTCCAGGCCATTGATCACCAGGTCGTAGGCTTGCGCCCGGCAGCCGCCGGGATTCGTCGCCAGTAGTTCCCGATCCTGGGCTCGTGGCGCCGTGAACGGATGGTGCATGGCCGCCCAGCCTTGCGTTTCCTGGTCGTAGGCGAACATGGGAAACTCGACGACCCAGGAAAAATGCATCGTGCCGGGCTCGTACAGCTTCAACTGTTCGGCCA
>CAMFLN010000781.1 GCA_945957305.1 uncultured Planctomycetaceae bacterium
GCATGGCTCGTTGCGCCAACGGAACATATCTCCGCGCACATCGCAAAAGGCGAGGACACGGTCGAGAGTTTCAAACTTTTGCATATACCTACCTCCATGCATTTAGTACCCGCGGACCGTCCTGGCGTCACATTCCCAAGGAGAACAACATTAAGCCTATCTCAGCGGGCCACTTAGGCAAAGCATTCTTGCTATCATGATCTACGCAAAGCAGCTCCCTCGGGGGAGTGCGGCAGCCAAAAAGCCCCCCCGAAGTATGCAGGGGATCAAGGCGCGGCGGAACGCGTGTGCCTGCTAGGTGGGTGCGGAGAAACCACTTAGCCTTCCGATCGCCACAATTGCCGTTTTAATTTTGGAAATAGTTTGAGTGCATTGTCGCGCATGATTTGGCGGCCGATCCTTGCGGCGTGTTCTTCTAGAAGCTCGTCGCGTTCGACTTTTTCGGCCAACGCCTCCGCCAGGCATTGGCGGGTAAATTCGGTCGCGGCGTAGATGCCTTCTGCGTGCGCAGTGTCGGCGCCCCACATGATGCGGTCCGACGGCATCGCCTCGAGCCACTCCTGATACGCCCTTTTGGCCATCGTATAGCTGAGGGTTGGCAACCAGCACGAATCGATGTACACGTTGCGGTTCTTCATGGCGATCACGGCTGTTTCGCCAATCCAGGGATAGCCGCCGTGGAACAGAATGAACTTGGTCTGCGGATTCGCCTGGATCAAGTCGACGAGCAACAGGGGATTCGAACCTTGAATCCGCGCCTGCCCGGTATGGATCTGAAACGGCAGTTCGTACTTGGCGCTCAGCTTGGCGATGTGCCAGAACATGAAATCTTCGAAGGCCTTGAATTCGGCCGGCGTCAGCTCGTCCGCTTTCTTGCCAAAGTATTGGGCCGCGCGCTCTCGGGGAACATTCTCGTAATCAAGAGTGCGCTGATAGGCTTGGGTCGATTTCAGGCAAGCTGTATCGGCAGCCGCTGCCTCGCGAAAAATGTCCTCCACGGTGCTCAAATAATCGTCGAAGCTGTGAATCGGCTTGCCCTGCCGCTCGGCCCAAGCGAAAGGACTATCGAGCGCACTGGAAAACCGGCTGGCATGCGTCCCAGAAATCATCATCGAGACGTTCAGCACAGGGACGGCGAATTTGTAAGCGCGGGCAAATTGCAACCTCGCCCAATAGGGATCGATGAACATCAGTTCGATGTTGGCACGTCGCGTAATGACGTCGAGTAGCCATTGGTCGTTCTGATAATTGGCGAAAATCTTGTCGTTCAATTCGTGTGCTTGCGGGTCGGTGATCGTATCGAAGTCGACACCGTACAAGTCGCGGAAGCCAGGCAACAGGTAGCGGTAGAAGCTCGTGGCACGGGCGTCCTGAAAGTCGTTTTTCGCCGTCGACCACCAGGCGTCGAACGACTTGCCGGCCGGCCAGGGAGAAAGGCGATTGATGCCGGGGTAGTAGCTGCCTGCAAAAATGCTGTGCAGCGTAATCCCTGGGCCACGATCGGTTTCGTCCTTGTTCGGCAATTGATCGAAGGGGCGCAAGTGATCGTGCGTATCGATGGCCGGAACGGCATCGATTCCTTTTTTCAGACGCTCGTAGAGAGGCGTCTGCTTGATGTCGGCGGCGTGTGATTCTGCGCCAAAAAAAATCAGCACGCTGACAAGCAGGAACACGATCGAGCGAATGTTCAGATGACATACGGGATGGCGCATGGCGAATTTGGTCGAGTTAATGAGTTTGGAGATCACCGTCGTCTGGAGTATACCAGCGGAACGAGGCGGTTTCGCTCGTTGGTCCTCACAAACATTGCCGAGATAGTGCCATGGCTTTGTCAGATATGCCCCGTGTTTCACTGGCTCAGTTGCCGACGCCGCTGGAACCGCTCGCGCGTTTGAGCGCCCACCTGGGCGGGCCGACGATTTACGTCAAACGCGATGATCAGACCGGGTTGGCAATGGGGGGCAATAAGGCGCGCAAGCTGGAATTCCTCGTGGGCGCGGCACTAGCGCAAGGGTGCGACACGCTGGTCACCACGGGCGGACCGCAATCGAACCACGCGCGGCAGACGGCGGCCGCGGCGGCGCGCATGGGTATGGCGTGTGAACTGCTCTTGCCGCGCCTGGTCGACGGCCGGCAGGCAGAATACGAATCATCCGGCAATGTGCTGCTCGATCGGCTGCTGGGTGCCAAGGTTCATATTCTTCCGCGCGAAAGTTTTCATAGCGAAACCTTTGATTCCGCGCTCGCGCAGCTGCGCGATGCCGGGCGAAAGCCGTATTTCATCCCGATCGGAGGGTCGACCGGCCTGGGCGCGCTTGGCTATCTGCTGGCGGTTGAGGAGTTGCTCCAGCAGTCGCGTGACGCGGGCTTCGCGCCGACGGCGATCGTTGTCGGTACCGGCAGCGGCGGCACGCATGCCGGTATTGTCGCCGGCATGATCCGCGCGGGGCATGCGGCGCGGATCCAGGGTATTTCTGTCTCTGGCAAGCAAGCCGAACGCGAGGCCCTGGTCGCTCGCCTCGCCAGCGAAGCGCTCGAATTGGCGGGGCAGGGGACTGTAAACGCTCATCAAGTGACAGACCGGGTCAGCGTCCTCGATCAATACGTGGGGGCCGCGTATGGCCAGCCTACCGAGGGAATGATCGAAGCCGTGCAACTCGTGGCACGCCTGGAGGGAATTCTGCTCGATCCGGTTTACACCGGCAAAGCGATGGCGGGCTTGATCGATCTCGTCCGGCGAGGTGAATTCACCAATCGCGACACTGTCATTTTCTGGCACACGGGAGGTTCCGCCGCGCTGTTCGCTTATCCCGAATTGTTCTAAGATCGATTCTAGGGGCATCGAGCTAGCAGGGTGTCGGTCACGATGAAGGCGAACCAGGCGAGCAAGACTGCCGAGTACATGGC
>CAMFLN010000782.1 GCA_945957305.1 uncultured Planctomycetaceae bacterium
TTGATAGGCGTACAAGCTGCCGTCGGGCGTGGCCTTGTCGAGGTAGCTGCTCACTCGATCGAGCGTGTCCTTGGGCACCTCGAGCCCGGCCATGCGAGCGCTTTGTAGCGCCATCACCATCCAGCCGGTGACCGACGTATCGCTATCGATGCGTGGCCGATAGCGCCAGCCGCCGAGCGCGTCTTGCGCCTCGACGCAAAACTGCACGGCTTTTTCCGCCGGCAAGCGCAGGTGCGAGTCCTTGGTCATGCCGTACAACTCGCAAATCGCGATCGTGCATTGCCCTTGCGTGTACAGCCATTCCTGGCGATTCCCCTGATAGAAATTGCCGTCCGGACCTTGCACGCCTAGCAAATACTTGATGCCGGCGTCGACGTTCTTCTTGTATTGTCCGGTGCGGTGCGTGTTGCCGTTGCCTTGAAAGGCCAACAGCGCCATGGCCGTGGCCGCTTCGGCATTCTCGTTGTACGCGCCATCGCGATAGGGGCCCTTCAAACTCCACGAACCGTCGCTGCGCTGTTGCTTGGCCAAAAAGGCCAGCCCCGCTTGCACGCCCCCTTCGGTCAGCTTGTTGCCGCCATACGCGCCGAGCAACGATTGACGCATGCCCTCCTGACGCCCCGACAGCGCCAGACCGATGGTCGGGGCACGCAGATCCATGGCCGCGGCCGATCCGTCGAGCGAGACTTCGGGTTGCCGCGGCGCCGCGAACGGATCGTCCACCGGCGCCAAATCCGTGGGCGTGATCATCATCTTGTCCGCATGATCCGGCGCTGTCTTGCCAGAAAAAACGGTGTCATCGAGTAATTGATCGCCGAGGCGATCCGCGTAGATTGCATCGAGTTCGAGCGCATCGCGTCCCATCCGCAATTTCGGCGCTGCAAAGATCAATCCCAGGATGATCAAGAGCAGCATGTGGACCAGCGCGCTGACCAGCCACGGCGGAGCGGCTCGGTAAGCCTTCTCTTCGAGAGATTCTTCCGGCGGCGGTGCACTCTTCGCTGGCGCCACCGTCGCCGCAGCCGCGGGACGTGCCAGCGGAGTCTTGGACGCGGCGGCCGCTGGTTTGGCAACCGGACTGGCGACGGGAATACCGCTCGCCGGCTTGTTGCCGTTTGTCAGGCGCTGAGCGGAAGCCAGTGCAGAGCTCCCACTCGCTACGGGGCGCGGTTGTGCGCTGGGCTCGACCTGCGGAACTTGTAGCCAGGCCGGGTCAGCGGCAGGTAATGCCGGTGGCGCCTCGACCGACGACGTTCGGCCGCCGACCACGCCAGGCCAACCTTCGGCCGGCGACGTTGGAACGGACGGTGCGCGCAGCGCGGGAGGCTCGTCAGCAGGGCGCAGCGAGGGCGCGGGCTGGGGCGGCCCTTGCATCGGCAAGGAGTCCGAATCCGCCATGAGAGGTCCTCTGTCCGGTAACGCTGCGACGCCCTAAAGCAGAATACGTATGAAGACTTGATTCGGCACGGGCAGCTTCTGACTCGTGCCCTGGGCCCCGATTTTGGCGTCCGCAAGAGCCGCTCATTTCACTCTACCAGTGCCCGGCTAGAGGGGCAAGAAAGTGCAGACCCACGTGCGGTTTGCGCCGCAGGGCGAATTTCACGCTTTTTGGCCGAATTCCTGCCGGTTCCGAGGTTCTTGCTTTCGCCGCGGGGCCGGTTGTAGCAGTTGCGCACGGCCGCGAGGCGCAGGCCCTGGAGACGATGGCACGTCGAAATGAGGCGAAGCAATCATTCCCTTGGTCAACAGTCACCGTTCGCCGTGTCACCCAGGGGGACTGCGCGGCGAGTGCGGGTCTCGTTCGACCGCTGTCAAAGGTCGCATATCCCGCGGCCAATGGGCCGCTTGCCCGCATGCTGTTGTCGGTGGTATACTTCGAATGTCGCACGCAGGCACGAGCATGACATGTCAGGCTCCGAGCCGTGAGTGACCACCTCAAAAAACAATGACGCGGGGTGGAGCAGCCCGGTAGCTCGCGAGGCTCATAACCTCGAGGTCGCAGGTTCGAATCCTGTCCCCGCCACTTTCGGGTAGTTGCATGTAATCGCGGCTACCCGCAAACCCCGGCACCAACCGGGGTTTTTTTATGCGCGGTGGTTGTTCGATTGCGGCTCGCTGCGCTGCAATGCCTGCCCTTGCTGCGCCGCTTTTTGCGCCGCTTTCGTTTTCTCGGTTCCGAAAGCTGGTTCTTATTGCGGTACCGAAGTGAGTCGCTACGTCGACGTTCACAGCGGGTTACTGACGCCGCTGGTGATTCCCTGGACAAAGCTGGCTGTGGGCTTTGCCGCCCCCCTTCTCTGTCTGGCGGCGGCAGTCGCTCCGGCGATTGTGACTGCACGTCTCGAGCCCCTCGCGCTGCTGCAGCGCGGGCGTGATTCATCTTGAACATGCCAAAAGTGTCAGTGAACCGGCTATTTAAGCCGAGACAGTTGAGGCACTTGGGATGCGAGACGCACCTCCCCGGGATAACCGGTCGGCTTCATGATTGATGCACGGGAATAAATTTTCGGAAATCTCGTTGACTCCCGGCAAATGTCTAGATAATCTACCTCGAATTGGGGGAATTGCGCTAATTGTGTGGGCATTTCCATTTCAATCGACCTGAATTTTACTTGTCTCAACGTCGAAGGAGCCGCTAATGATTCGGAAAACCAAGTGGTTTCTAGCCCATTTGGGCACTGCGTCAGCATGCTTTAGCATGCTAACGTTCAGCCTGCCGCAGACTTCACGTGCTGCGGTGATCACCCTCGACACCACAAATGGTTTGATCAATGGTGCGGCCTCGGCAAGCATCAATGGCACCACGTGGAGTTACACGGGAACCTCTGGTGGAATTGCCACCTTCACGGTCTTAGGCAACTTAGACCTCCTTTCGACCGACACGCTCACCGACATTGGTTCGAAC
>CAMFLN010000783.1 GCA_945957305.1 uncultured Planctomycetaceae bacterium
GCTCACACCCGACACGGAAACGCCCATTGATGTCCCGTTGATCATACCGGCGGCTACGGAATTGCTCTCGAATGCCGTGCTGATCAGAGGACCTTCCAGCCTCAGCATCGAACAGCGCGACGCCGTCTGGATGCAAGACAAAACTGAAGATCCGGCAGAGTCGCCGTCCTGGCGATTTTCACACGGCGGCGCCAGCAACGAGTTAGCGTTGCGCGCACGTTTGCGATCCGAAGTGACAGTCGGCCCCACGATCATTGAGCGTGCCTGGTTGCAAACGCGGCTCGCCGCAGGCGAGCGCTGGGACCGGGCCGTTTACAATTTTTCGACACACGCGCGGCGTCTGACGTTACGCCTACCGCCGGGGGCGATCGCCGGTGAAGCACAGTTGTTGCTGGACGGCCAGTCTTTGACCTCGCTTAGCCCGGCGCGGGAAGTAATCGCCCTCGACTTGCCCGCCGAGCCTGCGCAGCATGTGCTGGACGTAAGTTACCGCTTCGCCACACGCATTGACCAGCGTGGCGCACTGTCATTCGTGCCGCCGACTTTCGGCGACAACCCATGGGTTCGTCAAACTTATTGGCAGTTAATACTTCCCCGCGATGAGCACTTGCTCAACTGGTCTGATGATTTGACGGCCGCCTACTCCTGGCAATTCCATCGTGGACTCTGGACCCGCCAACCCGCGGTCGAGCAACCTCAGCTCGAAGCTTGGGTTCATGCCACGACGGGTCCGGATGTTCCCCTGCAGACCAGCCGCTACGTTTTGACGTCCCTCGGCCCCATTGAACAGCTCCAGGTTTACACGATCAGTCGGGCGCTCTTGATGTTGATCATCGCGGGCGGAGTGCTCGCGGCCGGGCTGCTGCTCATGTATTTCAAACCCTTGCGCCAGCCCATTTCGATCTTTTGCCTGGGAATCGCGCTGGCGACGCTGGTCTTGCTGTATCCCGAGACCGCGTTGTTCATGGGGCAAATCGCCGGGCTAGGGGCGGGATTAGTTCTCGTTGCTTGGGCGATTGAACGTTTTTTCGCGGCCCGCCATCGTCCCCCACTCGTTGTTCGTTCGACTCCCAGCGCCATTCACGAGCCTGGTTCGACCAGAACACACTTGCGCACCCAAGCTTCACCCAGTGCGGCCGAAGGAGGCACCCTGGTCTCGCAGTCGTTGGGCTCTGCGGGGGATTCGTAATGCCGCGACGGCTGTCAATTTTGGGCCTGCTGGTGTGGATGTGGCTTGTTCCGCTTCTTTCGCCCCTCGAAGCGCAGACCGGGAACGATCCCGCGCAGCGGACGCCGACCGAAGGCCCCCTGCGCTTTCGTCGCGTGTTTGCACCGGCAGAACGGGTGCAGGATTGGCCCACTGGTTCCGTTCGCCATGTTCCTGTGGACGGGCAAGAATTTGAACGATTGATCAAGGCTGCGCAAGAAGCGGCCGACGGAGGACCGGCCGCGGCAGCACTGAATTCAGCCCGGTACATTGCACAATACGATGGCGAAGAACAACTCGAAGGGACATTAACCTGGGAAGTCGAACATCGTGGCAAGGGGCAGGTGACGTTCCCGCTGAAGCGTTTGGGGCTCGCCCTGGGACTGCTGCGGTGGAGCAATTCGCCCGACCCGGTGCATTTGGGTCTCGATCAAGACGGACAGGCCGTGCTGCTTGTTGATCGTTCAGGCGTGATCACCGGCAGTTGGTCTTTGCACGGCCGCAGAGACGGCGATGGCCAGCTTGGCTTTCGGTTCGAAGTACCGCTGGCTGTCGCCTCTGACTTGCGGCTGACCGTACCGACTGATGTCCTGCCGTCCACTAGTCAGGGACTGCTCGAATTGAATGACGAACGTGGCGACGCGCGGGAATACCGCGTGCTTCTGGGGGGCGCCGGAACCACGACGATTCGCTTGCCGCTGCAGGAGAAGAATTCCGCGAATCGGCCGCCCGTCCTGATGCGCACCTCTTCGGTCTACAATCTGAGCGCGCGGGGCCTCGACTTGTCCACGGTATGGAAACTGGACGTGCACCAAACGCAGATTCAGCGTCTGGAGCTGCAACTCGACCCCGGATTGCAATTGGTCGCCGCGCGGTTGGGAGAAACTGACGTTCCCTTTCGCACAACGGTTCTCGCGGGAGAGCAGGGAGAAAGCGTCGTCCTCGACCTGGTAGATCCATTGGCCGGCTGGGATCGCCCTTTACGGTTGACCGCGATTGGACCTCTTCCACTCGAGCAGACCACGACGTTGCCGCGCATCCGTACGAGTGATATCAGCTGGCAGGAAGGCACCTGTAACGTCGTGGTGCATGAACCGTTGCTCAGTCGCCGTTTTTTCCTGCGCGACGCGCGGCAGACGAAGTATTCGCAGCTCCCCGAGCCAAATCGCGGAGAGTCCTTCGATGTGCAACTCTTCTCTGACGCGGCGACGATCGAAATCGATCTGACGCGCGAGCGCTCGCTGCTGAAGTTGGCAACGGGCATAGACCTGGAATTGGGAGATGGAACAGCGACGGCCGAGGTAATCACCGACGCCCGGCTGTCGATGGGGCAGCAAGCCAAATTCTCGGCCGATCTGGCGCCTGATTGGATCATCGACGACGTTGTCAGCGTCCCACGAGAGGCGCTCGCCAGCTGGCACATCGACTCGGCCGAGGCAAATCCGCAATTGTTCATCCGTTTAGCACGTTCCCTCTCGGCTGACAGTGCGATCAAATTCAACATCCATGCCCATCGCACGGCAATCGGTGACCCGCGCGTCTGGCAGGCCCGTGAATTGGCCGTGCTCAAATTCCACCATGTGGAATCTGCAGAAACATTCGTGGCCATGCGGCCGAAATCGTCTTTGGCTCTGGCTCTCAATGATGTGGAAAACCTCGTCCCCATTGACACCAATCAGTTGTCATCGGCGC
>CAMFLN010000784.1 GCA_945957305.1 uncultured Planctomycetaceae bacterium
TTTTAACGCCGTTTTATTTCCTCTTCGGTCTGCTGGGTCTCCTCTGGGAAGCCCTGGCGCGATTTGCGGCACGGGTCACGGGCACGTCGCGCCCTTAGTCGTTCTGCGGAAGTCACGACGGCGCGTTAGGAGTCGAGTGATGACAGTCGATAAGATTCAAGCCGAGCTGCGGCGATTGCAGCTACATCCGGTGAATCTGGCCGCATCGGATGGCGAGAACAGCAACGTCGTGCTCAGCGGTAGCCTGCTGGCGCATTGGGCCGTGCCGCGGATCGTCGACGGTGCCTGGTTCCTCAAGATTCTTAACGGCCTGCCCGACGTAGCCGGTCCGGAAGCGACCATGAACGCATTTTGTGCTGCTTACGCACAGGAGGCCGGGCGCGCAATACGACCCTGCGTCGATACTGCAGACGGTGTGGCAGTTGTGGCCACACCCAGATGAGATTGCGTGGGAAGCCGACTATTCCTTATCATCTGGCAGGTACTCGTACGATTCGTGGCGCACGTGACAGGTTCGGGGCGCCACAAGGCGGCCGCGCGTTAGTAGCCATCAGAACGAAGAGGCCGCCGCCGCTCGGAAACGTACGCGGATTTTTTGGCACGCGGTTCAGCCTACCGCGCAGCGCCGGTTGCACGATCAAGCGGGTTGAAGCGTCGCGCGATGCTATCGCCCGGCTTCCCGATAGGCCGGCGCATTTGCGAGCGTAAACAGCACAACCTCCTCGGCCGTCACGGTGCTCACGTCGTGGTGCAAGCTCAAGACCTTCGCGCCGGTGACCTGCTCGACCATCGCCACCATGACCGGCCTGGCGGTTTCGACAAGATGCGTGCGAACCTGCTTCAAGAGATCCCGACCTTTTTCGGCCGGAAGCGATCTGGCGAGCTGCTGTTCAGCGGCGGTCAATACGCCCTGCAGACGCACCACCAAGAGATCGCCAATCAGGTGGGCATGAATTCCCTTGGGGCCGCGCCCCATGTAATCTTGCTCAAAACGGCTAATGCCAAGGCAAATCGCCGCTTCGATTTCGCCCTGGGTTTTCATAGTCCAACTCGACGTACTGAGGAGTCGCATGAGCACATTCAATTGTATCCGACTTCCGGCCCGTGCGCTGGGTAATTCTCTGCGAAACTGCTCGCTAGAAACCGAGACGGCGCCATCGTCGGCCATAGGCGAACTTAGCGACATACAGAGTTTTTTGGGGAACCAGAGCGACTTGCGTTGTCCTTTCGTTACCGTGTCCCGTATGATTACTAGGTTGGATGACTAAATAAAGAGCAGCCCGGCAATGTCGGGAGGCTCGTTGCAGAGTAAGCCGACGCGGTCCGATGCCTCATCAAAGGGCAATTGACCGTGCCGGCTTTTTTGTTTCGTGAATGCGAGATGAGATCGATGACTGCGAACAGTCCAAGCATCGCCGAGCAGATCGGACACGCCGCTAGCGCATTTGAGCAGATTCGCACGGGTCACGTCCCCAAATCGGTAACCGTGGTACTGAGCGAGGATACATTGGTCGTGACGCTGCGCGGAGTCTTGACTCGTGCGGAGCGCGTCCTCGCCAATACCCAAGAAGGAGCGGGCTGGGTCCGCGAGTACCACCGCCGTTTGCTTATGAGTTCGTCGAGCTCCTTGCTGGACGAGATCAAGAGAATCACCGGTCTGCCCGCGCGCGAATCCACGATCGAAGGGGCAACCGTGCCGATGTTCGAAATCGGTGCCGTCGTGCACATTTTCATCCTCGGAACGGCGATACCGTTGAGCGTATGGAGTGGAGTCCCCACTAAGGTTGAATCCTGAGAATTGAATCGCGAGATGTTGGTCTTGTCACCGAAGCAACAGCAGTCCGTCATCGTTGGAGCGTCAGTGAATGATCAGTACATGTGCAAGGTTACCGTGCTCGAAATAACTAGCGGAAAGGTGCGGCTCGGCTTCGAAGTGGATCGCAGCGTGCCGGTTCACCGGCTGGAATTGTGGACACGACACGCAGCCCGGAGTCGCCGCAAAGAAAAGGTATCGTGAGAAATGGCCATTAGCACACGCAAGCCACAGCCTCTTACCACGGAGCCCGTCCGCAGGCGCTGTGCCATTTGCGGCAGTCCATCGTACTCCCAATCCGGCGTACATCCGCAGTGTTCCGCGAAACAGGCTGGCGATGCACTGCGTGCGCTACAAAAGGCCCAAAACGTGGCAACATCAAAGCCCGTTCGTCCGCATTGGTCGCAAAGAAAATGGGCGCAGTGACCACTAATGGTGGCGGTTGGAATGTACCAGCCGCTCCGCGCAGCACAAGCTGGTCGTCATAATGCTTCCCTGCGATGGACAAATAACGATAAAGATGCCAGCTCAAACGGCAACGTGTTTGCTTTCGGTCGCGATAAAGCGTATGATTCGACCGTTGGATGACTAAATGAAGAGCAGCCCGGAGTTCCGGGAGGCTCGTTGCAGAGTAAGCCGACGTGGTCGAACGCCTTAGGGCGTTCCGCCTCGTCGGCTTTTTTGTTGCTGTGGAGAATCTGGTCGCAGATTCATCGGCCGGCCACGGGCCGCTGCCGGTCACCCATCGCAAAGGAGTTTGAGATGACCATCTGCCCAATTGCGCTCGTCGCCGGTTGTGCGAAGTGTCCGGCGTTCGCGTTCTGCCCTCTCAAGACCGTGATCGGCGATTACAAGAAGCCTGTCGAGGCTCCCAAGAATTCGCCGGGCACATGAATGCGGTTGGAAGGTGTTTCACGATCGCAAAGTCAGACGTTGCTGCCCCGCGCTAAGCGTTGAGATCTCGGTTCAGCAACGCGAATTGTTATTAGGAGCTAACCACTTTGCGTGCCGAGTTCAAAGCCATTATGTCGGACTGAGTCGCGTACCGAAAACCACAGGAGGTGCAGAATGCACACAGTTCGAC
>CAMFLN010000785.1 GCA_945957305.1 uncultured Planctomycetaceae bacterium
GTGGAAGAGGCCTCATCGATAAGAGCTTGCACCTTTGGGCGGCTCTCCTCGGTCAGCGTTTCAACCCAAGCTTTTCCGATCCAGTTTTCCGGGGCCTCAAGTTCAGCGGCTATTTCAGTACGCGGAAAGGCGAGATCCTGGATGATCCCTTCCCGGTTGACGATCAGCGCCACATCTGCCGCCGCGGCGATCACGGTTGCGGCAGTTTCCGCATCCATATCGCCCAGTGTTTTTTTCGGGGCTCGAAATGCCTTCACGAAAGCCTCGATCTCCTGCGATGCGAAAGCCCTCCGTGGAACGTCTCCCCCTGGTGTTATTTTTCTTTCGTGTAACAAGACTTCACTCGCGAGTTGCGGGAAGTCCCACCAGGTTACGGGCCTGCGCGACTCCTACTTTTGCATCCGCTGCCGGCATGTCGCCGCCTACAACCAGGACCAGTTCGGGATGTTGGACGAAGGCTGGCCCGCAAACGAGAACTCTCAAACCTTGATTGGGTGAATCGCGGCGAACGGTACGAATGATCGACGCCAGTGCGTCCAATCGCTTGTCTCCACTGACCAGAAACTCCACCACGTCGAACCATTGGCTGCGCACGAGCGAAGAAAATTCAACTCCGGAAGATTTGGGCTCGACCCAGGCGTCCCAGCCATCTCGGCGAAAGAATTCTCCGATCAGGGCGAGTTCGAACATCAGGTAACCGAGCTCGTGGGTCTCGCCGGGCGCCGGCGCCAGCAACGCTCGCAATCCACAGGAATGTTGCGAGCCGGTGGAACGGAAGACGGTGGAGAAATCACGAAAAATCTGCTGAAGGCGCCACAAGGCGAGTGTGGCCTCGGCGAAATCGCACACGTCCTCCTGCCACAGATGACGCAGGTAGCGCGCGGACGGCGCCAATAACTCCAGATAGATCGTTTCCAGCAATTGGCCTTCTGCGCAAAGCTTGGCGACGTGTTGCGTCGCAACATCGGGATCTTTGGAGAGAACCAGATTGCAGAACTCGCGGATGTCGTCGGGCACGCGACCCGGCTGAGCTGCTCGCTGCCTCGGATGCAGGCTGAGCGCCTGGCTGGCTGGATGCGCCAGTGCAAGCCGCGGAAGGACTTCCCATCTTACCGCGCGCTGCAATACCGCCATCGTGGCCGGTGTACCGGCGCCATGTGCCAACGGAGGAAATGCCACAAGGTTGTCGAGAGGCTCGCCGGCCTCTCTCGAACCCGCAGACCCACGCTCGTGCGCGTGGCCAGTCCCTGTGAAAACGGATTGTCTTGTGTCCGGCATGGTTCAATCCTCCCCGAATTGAAACCTCACCAAGTAGAAACGTCAAGTCTTCTTTACGTACACTTCTGTTGACACTACCTGGCGGGCGTTCTAGCCTTTCCTTCCTGCGGTCTGCACATGCAGTCGCACGCGCAGGGGAAGCGCGATGCCAATGAATCAAGCGATTTGCTTGACGTCTCTGGTGAGAAAGGCCGGTAACAGCCCGGCATCTCGTCGCGAGCCCCGTCAATCATGGGATTCCTCCGAAAGTCTGATGTCAAGATCACTTTACATTCTTGACGCAAACCCGGGCCAGCCGAAGTCTCGCAAGGCTGCTCTTTATTCATCCGCAGAGCGCAAACGTCGTGACGAGTCCCCGTGGACCTTGGTTCAGGGGGTACTTGCGCCCATCCAGTTCGGCGTTTTCCTGGTCAGCCTGGCGTTGGTGCTGCGCTATCTCGCGACCGGCGAAGGCTACGGCGCGGCGACGATTTCAATCGTCGTGAAAACGCTCTGCCTGTACGCGATCATGATTACCGGCAGCATCTGGGAAAAGCGCGTTTTTGACCGTTATCTGTTTGCGCCGGCCTTCTATTGGGAGGATGTTTTCAGCATCCTCGTGCTGGCGCTGCATAGTGCCTACCTTCTGGCGCTTGCTACTGGAGCGCTGTCGCCGCGGCAACTGATGCTGCTGGCACTGGCGGCTTACGCGACCTACGTCATCAACGCGGCGCAGTTTCTGATCAAACTGCGCATGGCGCGTCTGGATGCAGGCCAATCCCAGCTTTCGGACGATGAGACCTCGGAATGCGTTGGGAGGGTGCCATGAATGCGCACCCTCCACTCGGTCACGTGACCGTCGCCAAGACCGGATGCCAGTCCGCCCCGGTGTTGCGCGAGCGGGGCCAACGCGAAGTTTTCTGCGGCCTCACCGGCATCATCTGGCTGCATCGGAAAATCCAGGATGCCTTCTTCCTGGTGGTAGGTTCGCGGACCTGCGCACACCTGATTCAATCCGCCGCCGGCGTGATGATTTTTGCCGAGCCGCGATTCGCGACCGCCATCATCGACGAACGCGATCTGGCAGGCCTTTCCGACGCCAACGACGAACTGGACCGCGTGGTCTCACGCTTGCTCGAGCGACGCCCGGACATTCGACTGTTGTTTCTGGTCGGGTCATGCCCGTCCGAAGTCATCAAGCTCGACCTGTCTCGCGCCGCGCAAAGGCTGTCGAAAACCCACATGCCGAACGTTCGCGTTCTCAATTATTCCGGCAGCGGCATCGAAACCACCTTCACCCAGGGCGAGGATGCCTGTCTCGCTGCGCTCGTGCCGGAGCTGCCGACCGACGTCGAGCCATCTCTGCTGATCGTCGGAACACTGGCCGACGTCGTGGAGGACCAGTTCGCGCGCCTGTTCGAATCATTGGGAGTTTCGCCGGTCAGGGTCCTTCCTCCCCGCAACGCCACGCAACTGCCGCCGGTCGGACCCAACACCCGGTACTTGCTGGCACAACCATTCCTCGGCGAGACGGCCCGTGCCCTCGAGGACCGTGGCGCCCGTCGGATTACGGCACCCTTCCCGCTCGGTGTCGAAGGCACCACCCTGTGGCTGAAGGCCGCCGCCGACACCTTTGGAG
>CAMFLN010000786.1 GCA_945957305.1 uncultured Planctomycetaceae bacterium
ATCAAGGGCAGCGCCAGCATGAGCACTTCGCGCATGCCGCTGGGTCCGCGCCAGAATCGTGACATCCTGTCTAACATCTTCCACCGCCTGTTTCCTCTCGTCCTGAAACTCTTCGCTGGATGGTCGCCAACTATTCGGCTGCATCCGGGCGGCGGAGAAGTTCGGACGCCGCGGCCAGCCTCGGCCCCGTTCACCACAGGTGACAGCCGAGCCGCGGCGCAGGTTCGCGTTTTTTCGCTAGGCGCCCTGCGGCGCGCCATTGATTACCGCGCCCCTTGTTCGTTAGCGCAGATTGCCGACAATCAGCACAGCGCGTTCCCCTGACTGCCGAGAATTCATCCCGTTCATCTAGCGAGCCCAACGCCTGTGACACGCATTGTACTCTGTTACCCGGTCGAACCACGGCACGTGGCGCAAATCGCGGCCGCCGCGCCGGCTGCCGAAATCGTCGATGCGGGCCAGGAACGTGTGGCTCAAGAGCTCTTGTCAGCCGACCTGTTTTGTGGCCACGCCAAAGTTCCCGTTCCCTGGGACGAAGTGGTGGAGCAGGGGCGGTTGCGGTGGATTCAATCGTCGGCCGCGGGGCTTGATCATTGCCTCGTCCCTTCGGTCGTCGATTCCTCGATCGTGGTTTCCAGCGCCTCGGGCGTGTTGGCCGACCAGGTGGCCGAACACGCGATCGCGCTGACGACAGGGCTGACGCGCGGGCTGCCGGTCTTCTTTCGCGCGCAAGAGAAGCGCGAGTTCATCCGCCGTCCGACGCGGGATCTGACTCGCGCCACGGTCGGTATTGTCGGCTTTGGCGGCAACGGTCGTCGTCTGGCCGAGGTGTTGCGCGTATTCAAGACGCGCATTCTGGCCACCGATATGTTTCCCATCGACAAACCGGATTACGTCGAACAACTGTGGCCGGCCACGGGGCTGGACCAACTGCTGTCGGAAGTCGATTTTCTGTTTCTGGCGGCGCCGCTGACTGATCTGACACGCAACATGATCGATCATCGTGCACTGACGCTGATGCGCCCTGGTTCGTTTTTGATCAATGTCGCTCGGGGGCCGTTGGTGGTCGAAGCGGATCTGGTTGCCGCTCTCGCGTCGGGGCACCTTGCTGGCGCTGGCTTGGATGTGACGGCCGAAGAACCGCTGCCGGCTGACAGTCCTCTGTGGTCTCAGCCGAATGTGATCATCACGCCGCACGTGGGGGGGCAGAGCGCGACGCGCATCGACGACATGACAAATTTCTTTTGCGAGAACTTGCGCCGCTGGCAAGCGGGCGAGCGGTTGTTGAATCTCGTCGACAAGCGCCTGGGCTATCCCGCACCGAACGTCGCGTAGCCAGCAAGAATTCGACCGATTCGTCGTTGCTGCATTTACAAGTCAGCATGCTGGCACGCGCGGCGCGTTGATTTGTCAAATTCACTGGACCCGTCGGGCAGTATCGTTTTAAGATACTCATGCCCGCCCTACCGAGAACTGCATCGCGAGCCCGCTCACCATGGCGACGACTACCTTCCTACAACCGATGGCCACGCTGTCGATCGACGGCCAACAACCCAAGCGTTGCCCAGACGCGCTGCTGGAAAAGTACCGGCAGCTGGTCGAAGAGCAGCGGATGAGTTGGACCGAGCACTTGCGCTTGATTCGGTTGCTGGGGGCCGGTGGTCAAGGCGTGGTGTACCTTTCCGAGCGGCGCGGCACCGATAATTTCACGCTGCCGGTGGCGCTCAAGATTTTCTCGCCGCTGCACTATCAGGACGACCGTGGCTATGACGAAGCGATGGCGCGTATCGCCGACGTGGCCGCGCGTGTGGCGCAGATTCAGCAGGACAACTTGCTCGACGTACACAACTTTGTCGAGCGCAATCGTATCCGCCTGATGGAAATGGAATGGGTCGACGGCTACGACCTCGACCGGCTGCTATCGCACGAAATGCTGCAGCGCACGCGCGACCGTGTGAGCAATCGCCGTTGGGATTACTTGAACAACGTGATCGTCACCTCCGGACCGCTGCAGCCGCGGTTGAAACCGGGCATCGCCATCGCCGTCTTGCGCGAATGTCTGGCGGCGCTCGCGGCGCTGCACCGCGAAGGGATCGTGCACGGTGATATCAAACCGTCGAACATCATGCTCAAGCGGACGGGCAACGCCAAGATCATCGACATCGGCTCGGCCTTCGACATGGAGAAGCCCCCCAGCCGGCGCAGCTGCACGCCAACCTATGCCGCGCCCGAGGTGCTCGAAGGAAACGAATCCTCGCCGCGTTCCGACCTGTGCAGCCTGGGCTATGTGTTGATCGAAATGCTCTCGGGCACACCTCCCTTCCTCGGGCAAACGACTTACGCCGAGTTGCTCGAGGCCAAACGCATCCTGGTGCAGAAGCTGCACGAGCGTTTGCCGCGAGAAGTGGTGTGCAACGAACTGCTGATGAATCTCATTCGCAGTCTGGTCGCGCCTGATCCCGGCTTGCGTTTCGCCAGCGCCGAAGCGGCCGACCTGATGAAAGAGGGAGCGGCCAATTTTCATCGGCAACTGGTCAAAGGAGATTTGGCCAGCGAATACGAGAACGAGCTACGCCTGTGGCTGGGCGAGTTGGACTGAGTCGACCGGTCGCGGCGACGAGCCACTCCTCCTTCACTTGCTGTACCCGCTCGCCGCGCAGGCGCCTTGAGGCAATGGCGTTCTCGCGATTGTCCGCGGAAAAACGCGATCTCGCCGCCCAGTCCCGCACCATTCTGCCGCTTGCTACAATGGCCGCGCCTTCGCGTGACTCAACCTCGCCATTCTTCGAAAGGGAACATCCGTGGAACGTTGGCCGATTGGCGTGTTTGCCAGTATTGATGCGGGGCTTGGTGTAAAGCTCGAAGTCGCCCGCGAGTTGGGCGTCCCCACGAT
>CAMFLN010000787.1 GCA_945957305.1 uncultured Planctomycetaceae bacterium
AGCCAAAACCTGCTCCACAAGCTCAGAGGCCCGGGATTTCGCGGCCGTGGGGGTCTTTTTGAGCGTCGCTCAGATCGGCCACGATCTGCTCTTGCAGGCGCGTGTCGATGAAGTGCTCCATTCGTTCGGCTGGATCATGGACATGGTCGGCCGGCAGTCCCAAGTGCTCGACAAGATAGGCTTCCCACAGGCGATGCGAGCGCACTAGCTCGGCGGCCCGTCGCCGGCCGCTGTCTGTGAGGGCGAGGCCCGTTTGTGTCCGCGCGAGTTCGCCGCGCCGCAGCAGCGACCATAACCCGACGTCAGCCAGCATCCCCGCCCCCACGGCTTGCGTGGCTTCGCGCGTGCCGAGACGGCGTTCGATGTGCAATTCCTCCAAACGATACAACATCGCCAAGAGATCCTCGCGCACGATGCGTAACGATGTCTGCGTGTTGCGGATTAGGGCACTGAGAATACCATAGCGCGGCGAAGCCAGCGCTGCGGCGAAATAACAGCCTCCCGCCACTACGGCCATGGGACCCGCCGCCGAGACATTCCAAGCAATCGACAGCCCGTACCCCAGGACGGCAGACAGCACCGCCACGAGCGTGGCGATCAGCATCATGCGGCTCAAACGATCCGTTAACAGGTGAGCCGTGGCGCCCGGCACAATCAGCATGGCGATCACCAGAATCGAACCGACTTGCTCGAACGAGGCCACCGTGGTCAGCGCCACCAGCGCCATCAACAGGTAAAACAGTCGCTCGGCATTGATGCCCATCGTGGTGGCTAGCGCAGGATCGAATGAGCTGATTTTCAATTCTTTCCAAAGCAGCAGGATCACGGCCAGGTTTACGGCCAGCACGGGCAGGATCGAAACCAAGGCCCGGGGCACTTCATGCCCGCCAAGTGACACTGTGTAAAACTCGACCAGGTCGATCTGACCATACAGCACACAGTCCGGGTCAAGATCGACGCCTTGACCGTACCGTTTGATCAAAATCACACCGAGCGCAAAGAGCGAAGTAAACACGACGCCAATCGAAGCATCGGCCGAGACACCACCGCGACGATTGAGAGTTTGCGTCAAGAAGGTAGTGAGCAGACCAACGACGAGCGCACCCACGAACATGGCGGCAATGTTCAAGCTGCCGGCGAGAATAAACGACACAACCAGACCCGGCAGCACCGCGTGTGACAGGGCATCGCCCAACAGGCTCATGCGGCGGAGCACGAGATAGCAACCCAGGAGCGCGCAAGAGACATTCGTCAGCGCGGCCACGCCGATGACGAGAATGGCATCTTGCGCCCGCACATCGAGTGCGAAAAACCAATCAGCCACGGCTCGCCTCCTCGCCGCGCGGCGCAGCGTTCGCGGCCGGCATTTCATGCGGCGATCCTGGCACAGCGCCCGGCGGCGCCGGCAAGCGCCCCTCGGCGGCCAATTCCGCTTCGAGCCGCGACACGAGTTCGGGCGTGAGAAAATGTTCGATCGAATCGGCATCCCGGTCTACATGATCCGGGGCGATGTCCGCACCAAGGATCAAGAACAATTCCCACAAGCGATGCGTGCGCACAACTTCTTCGGCGCGGTCATGGCCAGCCGCCGTTAAGCGCGCTCCGGCCGACGAGCGCTCCACAAAGCCTGCGTTGGCGCCCCAACGCAGCAGTTTTCTCACTTCGCTCGCGTTCCAGGCACGATCTGCCGTTAATTGCTCCATGGTGACAAAAGGCTTGTCCGGCAATTGCGGCTCGGAAAGTTCGTACAGCGAGCGAAGCAAATTCTCGCGAGCGATGAGCCGTCGCACACTGACGATGCGCCATAGCCGCGCCACGACGCCGCGGCGCGGCGCAAAGAGCATCGAGATGAGAAACAACGCCGTTCCACACAGCACGATTACGGGGCCTGTCGGTAAGTGACGCGTGCTATGACCGAAAGCCAGCGGATCGAAGCCAAGCACCTCTTCCAGCGTACCAGCCGAGATGAGCGTTCCACCCACGCCGGCCCCTGCGCCGATCAAAGCGGCAATGACCAGCATGTGATCCAGACGTTCACTCCAGAATCTCGCCGCGGCGCCGGGAATGATCAACATGGCCGCCATCAGTACGACCCCCACCGTCGGCAAGCCGACCACGGTCACCAACGCCAATGCCCCCATCATTGTCAGGTCGAGAGATAAGGTGGGCCATCCCTGTGCTTGGGCGAAACCCGGGTCAAAGCTGAAAACCTTGAACTCCTTGTACAGCAAGGTAACCAACACCAGGCATGCGGCGGCCACTAGCGTAATGAAGCCGACATCCTCGCGCGTCATGCCGGCAGCCTGACCGTAGATATAGGTTTGCAGGCCGGCTTTACTGCTGGCGGTGGGCAAGTTTTGAATGACGCTCGATAACACGACTCCTACGCCAAAGAACGTGCTGAGCACGATGCCGATCGCTGCGTCCTCCTTGGTGCGCGTATAACGGCAAATCAGGGTCACCAGCGCCACGCCGAGCAACCCTGTGATAAACGCTCCCGCCAGCATGCCGATGAATTGCCAGGTGCCGGCGCCGCGAAGCTGTGAATCAACCAAGCGACCGGCCAGCGGACGGAAATTCAGCAACAAAAACGCCAGGCAAAGTCCCGGCAGCGCCGCATGGGATAAAAGATCGCCCACCAAAGCGCGCCGGCGCAGCACGGCAAAACTTCCCACTAGGGCCGCGACGGCCCCCAGCAGCGAAGTGCCCAGCATGACCAGCAGAGTGTTTGACAGCCCAGTCACCGCGGCCTTTCCCCTAAACGGACCGCTTCGGCGGCCTCGTCCAGAATCGTCAAGCGGCCGCCGTACGTCTGCTGCAGGTTCTGCTTCGTAAACGTCGTCGCCGTCGGCCCGGCGGCAACCAAGCGCAAGTTGAGCAGGATGACAA
>CAMFLN010000788.1 GCA_945957305.1 uncultured Planctomycetaceae bacterium
GCCTTTCTAAATTTCTCGACTCACGTCGCCCATAATTCCTTCATCCACTGCTTCGCGGAACTCGGTCTATTCGGTGGAACGTTGTTTTTGGGCGCATTTGTCACCGCCGCGGGAATGCTGTGGCGCGTGGCATATGTCGACTCGGCCGTACATGATCCGGAGGCCACTCCATCAGACGTCCGGCTGATACGGCTTCGGCCCTACCTGTTCGCGATTGTCGTTGCATATATCACGGGCATGATGACGTTAAGCCGCGCTTACGTTGTGCCCACGTATACGGTCTTGGGGCTCGCCGCGGCCTGGGCTCAAATTGCGGAAACCAGGGTTGAGTTGCCTGGATTTTGCACAGATAGCCGGTTCGCCAAAGAGATGGTCACGGCGTCGGCCTTGTTTCTTGGTGGCATTTATACATTCGTCAGGATGTTCGTGTCCTTTTAGTGTCATGGTCACCACCGGCCATGATCGGGGTGCACACACATGCCCCGCACCCCGGAGTGATGTTTTCAGAATCACAATGAGCAGCCGCTTTACGATTATTCGAAACGTAGCGTGGAATTGGGCCGGCGTCGGGGTCCACAACGGCGCCGGGTTTATAGTCGCACCATTCCTAGTCAACACAATGGGCGACACTGGCTATGGGATGTGGATCCTGATTGCTTCGCTGACCGGTTACTTCGACGTACTTGATCTAGGCCTCCGAACCTCGGTAGGACGGACGTTAGCGCTCCATCGTGCAGAGAACGACAGAAGGGGTATTACTACAACTGTATCCACAGGTTTGTTATTGCTTTGCATTCAAGCCGTCGTTGTAGTCATCGGCACACTGATAGCACTGCGCGCGTTTTTCCATTTGTTTGAGGTGCCCGCCGGCCAAGAAAGAGCGGTACAGACCGCCCTTATATTAGTGGCGATCAACCTGGCCGTGATCTACGTGTTTTCAATCTTCGATGCCTTGATTTGGTCATTGCAGAGGTTTGACCTGCTGAATGCCGTCGACATTCCCTCTGTTGTGACCAGAGCAACACTTACGCTGCTGCTAGTCACTCCTGCTAACGGCCTTCAGACGCTCGCATGGATTACTCTGGCAGTCACCTTGGCTGGTGGTATCGCCAAGGCTGTCATTGCCTTCCGGCTAGACCCTGCCATTCGCGTCGATATACGGTCTTTGTCGTGGCGTAGGGTTCACGACTTATTTAGCTATGGGGCGTGGTGTTTCCTGATGTCCTTGGCAAGGATTTCAACAACGCAATTGGGGCCTATCGTAATTGGCAGTAGGCTGGCGGTTAGCCAAGTAACTCCATTTTCTATTGCTGCGCGGCTCGTCACGCTGGCCAAGTCGCTTCAAGTGGTGAGTACTGGAGTGTTTACACCACTGGCGACGGCTTACCATGCAGGTCGCCATCGAACGTCGCAGCAAAAGCTGTTTCTTGACGGTGGAAAACAGTGCCTGGGGTTAGGCGTTTTTTTTGTCGGTTACTTTTCGTGTTTGGGCGGACCGCTTCTGACTTTGTGGATTGGCCCGCGGATGCAGCACGCGCTTCCCTTGTTGCTAATTATGGTCGTGGGCGAACTGATCCCCCTGTCGCAGGGGATCACGAACAGCTTGCTACTCGGCATGGCGAGCCATCGGGCGCTTGCACTGGCGAGCATTTTTGAATTAATTGGTTCGCTGATTCTGATACCTGTTTTGGTTGGGCCCTACGGCGTGCTGGGTGCGGCAATTGCGTTCGCGATCCCTGCATCGCTATCGCGCGGACTTGTGCCACTAGTCCAAGGTGCTCGTGAGTTCGGCGTCTCGTTGCCAGAATATGGACGGCAGGCCGTGCTCCCAGTGTTGGCCCTGGCGGTCGGTCCGCTCGTTGGCATAGCGATGTTGACGTGGTGGCATTCCCCAACCACTTGGTTTGAGTTGATTCTTTACTCGGCGGCATACACATGCGCATACAGCGGTGCCGGGGTTATTTCTACATTCGGGCTTGGGGCGCTGAATCCCTTTCAGTACGCGATTGTCCGTTCGCTTTCGGGACAGCAGGATAATTAAAGTTATGCCTTGCCGCAATGTTTTGCATTGGCTTGCGACGAACAGTCATCCGTGGGCAGCGAGGGCACGCCAAACAAGGCGCAAGTGTCTCGGATTCACTCTACCGGCACCGCGTCTGATCGTCAGACCAGTGCTATATGCATTCGTCGTCGCGAGATCACTATATTACACCGTGTTTCGCCTTTTGATTTGCGAACCGATGTTCAAGGCCTACTGCACTGATTATGGGCGTGGTGTCAGAACTGGCGTGTTCATTCATTGGATACACGGGCAGGGCCAATTGCGCGTTGGGAACAATGTCGCGATGGATGGAAAGTCAAGCATCCAATTTGCCGCGCGATATGCCGCGCCCCCGCAGCTGATTATCGGCGATGATACCTTTGTGGGCCACAACTGCACGTTCGTCATTGGTAAGAGCATTCACATTGGGCGAGGCTGCCTGCTGTCGACAGATGTCGCCTTACGCGATTTTGATGGGCATCCGCTCGATCCGGTCGATAGGGCAGCCGGCTTGCCAGCAGCCAGTAATGAAGTGCGACCGATTGTGATTGGCGACAATGTGTGGATCGGATCTCGCGCGATCGTCTTAAAAGGAGTTACTATCGGCGACAATTCGATCGTCGCTACGGGAGCGATTGTCACGAGAGACGTGCCGCCAAACGTCGTCGTCGCTGGCAATCCCGCGCGCGTGGTCAAGTCGTTGACGGTGCCGTTCCGAGATAAGCCACAGGCGGCCAGCCTGTTGCAGGCGATTGGCGAAGGTACGCCGTGAGAGCATCATTTAAGATAATGGCCAACGCCCTGGCAGCGATTCTAATCTCGCCTGTCTTGTGCGTGTATTGCTC
>CAMFLN010000789.1 GCA_945957305.1 uncultured Planctomycetaceae bacterium
TTGGTGATTCGGCCGAAACGGAAACCATCAGAACGGCGGGAAACGCAGACGCAGCCATAACAACACCCTCGATTGACGACGAACGCAACTTCGCCCCGGCAAGAGAATCGTCGGCAATGCCAGCATCCCTACTCGAAGGAATTGCTCAGCCGGCAGAGTGCGGAAAGAACCGGGAACCTTGCGGTGTTCGTTCCCCTTCCCGAATGTCACGAATGTGACGTGTTCAGGTTGTCGTCACGACTTTCGCCAGACGTCAAAGTCACCCCCGCAGAATCGCTTCAACCAACCCTGCCGTGGTGTACTGCCGGGCTTCCGTTGCGACTTCGTAGCTCAGTTCGCGCAAAGTTTGAGTCGTCAGGGGGCTGATGCTGGCCAGCCGGGCCTGCCGCAGCAACGGTCCGAATAGCGCCGCTAGTGAACGCGCAATTGCAGAACTGGTCACCGTCACCCACACGTTTGTGCCACTTGTCAGAACGGCGGAAACCGCGGGATCAGCATGGGCAACGTCGCGGCTTTCGTAAACCACGACTTGCTCGACCATGGCCCCGGACGCGCGCAATTGCTCGGCCAGGACTTCCCGCCCCCGACTCGCCCGCGCTAAAAGGACCCGCTGCCCCGCGGTGAGTTTTGCCAAGGCCGCGGCCAGTTCCTCGGCGCGATACTCGGCCGGTACAAGTTCCGCTTGCAGATGGTAGCGCGCCAGTTCTTCGGCCGTGGCGGGGCCGATCGCGGCCAAGCGCACGCCGGCCAATTGCCGGACGTCTCCCTGCTCGAGCAATCGTTCGAGCAGATAACGCACACCATTGGCGCTGGAGAAGACCAACCATTGAAACTCGCGAATACGCGACAAAACCGCATCAACCGCGGACATATCTGCGAGTGGGCCGATCTCGATGGCCGGTTGCACCAGCACATCGGCTCCTAGCTCGGCCAATCGCGCTCGCAGGGTGTCCGCCTGGTCGAGCGGACGCGTCACGATCACTCGTTGGCCGAACAGGGGACGCGACATAAACCAATCCGTAAGCGGCGCCGATGCCGCGACCTCGCCGACGACCGAAAT
This sequence comes from uncultured Planctomycetaceae bacterium, assembly GCA_945957305.1. GTDB lineage: Bacteria > Planctomycetota > Planctomycetia > Pirellulales > JACPPG01 > JACPPG01. Next base: position 1,061 of record CAMFLN010000789.1, read on the forward strand.
CACGGGGGGACGTACTTTGCGTGTCGCAAATTCCGTGGCCACTTCACCCAGCGTCGTGTGCAAGATGCTTTGGTCCGGCCAGGTGCAGCGGCGGATGACAGCTACCGGCGTCGTCGCGGCGCGGCCCGCCTGGATCAACGCATGGGACCAGCTGCCGACCGTGGTGACACCCATGTAAAAGACCAGCGTGCCGGGAAATTGTGCGAGCGCCGTGTAATCGAGCTCCGGCTGTTGCTTCTCGCAATCTTCATGCGCCGTTACCAGTGCCACGGCCGAGGCCATGTCGCGCCCGGTCAGCGGCACTCCGGCATACGCCGCGGCCGCGAGCGCCGTCGTCACGCCCGGCACGATCTCGAACCGAATGCCGGCGGCCGCCAGCGCCGCGCATTCTTCCGTGGCGTGAGCAAAGATGAGGGGATCGCCCCCTTTCAACCTCACCACGATGTGCCCCGCCTGGGCCGCCGCAACCATCCGCTGATTTACTTCCTGCTGCGACATGCGGGCCCCCTGGCCGTGCCGCCCCAGGCAGATCAGCTCGGCCGCCGGCGAGACGTGAGCCAATACGAGCGGATTCACCAGATAGTCGTAGAGCACGAGAGTGGCACGCCCGAGACACTCGGCCCCGCGCACCGTTAGCAGGCCCGGGTCGCCCGGCCCGGCCCCCACCAGGTACACCGTTCCGCGTGTCGTTCGCATGTCCTCGGGCGTGGTGGGCAAAGTTGTGTCGGTCCGCTGTGCTGCTAGAATAGTTAAGTACTGATCGGGTCGCGGCGCAGCCCGACGAAACCAGGGGTCCTACGAATCGATCTTAGGGCCTGGGCCGCCTGTGTCCCAGCCAGGTTTGCCCGGTTTTCGCGGCCGAGAGCGTTCTTACGGCCGAGGGGCCTGCGTTTCGGCCGGCAAGTGGGCCAACCGCCCGAGGGCAGCACCCATCGATCGGCCGCGGCTCCTGTCTGGCCGAACGTCGCGTAAATGTCTTCTGACTAACCGTATTTCACGCCCTTAACCGTGTCAGGCTCGTTCCCTGCCGCGAAATGCCCCTATGGCCGAACAGCCCAAGCCCGGTGTCACGCCCCTACCGCCCGACAAGCGTCGGCGTCTGCAGATGTGCTTCGAGCACGGCAGCAAAAGCGCAGCCGGCGGCAACTATGACTATGCCACCGAAATGTTCTCCACCTGTGTCAAAGGGGACCCGGGGAATTTGATCTACGTCCAGAACTTTCTGGGCAACTTGCAGAAAAAATATAGCAACAACAAAAAGGGGAGCAAACTCGCCGCCGTCTCGGGCATGAAGTCCAAGGGAGCGCTGACCAAGTCCCAGATGCAGAAAGATTGGGCGTCCGTCATCACAACGGGGCTCGAACTGCTGAAGCTGAACCCCTGGGATCTCTCGACATTAAAAACGATGGCCAACGCTTGTGAACAGCTGCATTTCGACGAGTGCCAATTGGCCTATCTGAAGCTAGCGCTCGACGTCGATATCAATGACGCCGAGGTGAACCGGCTCAATGCGCGAGCACTGGGGCGGCTGGGTAAATTCGACCAGGCGATTGTCTGTTGGACGCGCGTGCAAAAGGCCAATCCACGCGACGAAGAAGCCACACGTTCGATTGCCAACCTGACCGTCGAGAAAACGATTCATCGCGGCGGCTACGAAGATGCCGAGTCGAGCACCGAGGTGATGGTCGACAAGGACCAGCAGTCCGATCGACAAGGGACCTCGGGCCCCAAGCTGACACCGGAACAGCAGCTCGAAAAGGCAATTGCCAAGAATCCGGAAAAGGTCGAGAATTATTCCGAGTTGGCGGACTTGCACTTGCGGCATG
>CAMFLN010000790.1 GCA_945957305.1 uncultured Planctomycetaceae bacterium
GGCCGCTCTCCGTCGCATGGAGAGAGCGGCAACAGGCTGGAGGATGGGAGGTTTGCATGTTGGATGATGACATGTGGTCGGACCTTACGGTTCACTATGATCTGCGAATAACCGAAGCGTCCAACTTCAAATTCTATATCGGCATCAAAGCGCTTCGCTCGAATATTTTGGAAGGACCGTGCAGGGCTTTCCAAAACAATATTGAACAAGTGCACAGACTGTCGGTCATTCCTCAAACAATGGCACTGTCCATCACCAAGCATCTCATGATGCTTTGCCAAGCCACGTTTAACGTCGTTGGAAAGCCCGTCATGGACGATACCGAGATAGTGCAGAATTGGGCTAGGATCAGCGGAGAATATGCGCGAGTAGCCCACGCCCACACCAGAAGCGACGGATTTTTTCGCGACAAGCAAAGGGTGGTTGAAGTGTTTACCAGCGATGCGCTCAACTATCACAAGTATGCGAATATCGCCAACTGGGATTGGTCTGGTCACTACGCCCTGCTGGCGGCGCAAGTCATTGGCGCATGGACCGCCTTGGAAACGCTTATCGAGGACGTTTGGGTTTCTGCGGTAAACGCTCATCCGGAACTCGCCACGGGAGCCTACAAGAAGCGGAATTTCACGATTGAGGACCTTAATAGATACGATTTCAACTGGAATGGCCGAGTGGGAGAACTCTTAGTGGATCGGATGGAGTTCGGGCACCTAATCAATGATCGCGGCGCTTATGAGAATACATTTCCAAGGCTCACGAAGGTCCATAAGGCCTTGGCAAGCGGAAAGCTAGAAGCTGCACACTGCGTCCGCAATTCCCTTGTGCACGATGCGGGTCTCGCGAACCTGGGGTATGAGAAGGCACGGAACAAGTTTCATCTCCCTTGGAGGGACGTAAAGCAAGGACAAAAGCTACCGCTGGATGGGAAGAATGTTGCCAAGCTGACCAGCATTATTGTGCTCACCGGCAATCGCCTTCTTCGGGAGGTGGATTGCTGGTTGCTGCGGCTTCGATTGCCAAATTCCAAATCGCCTTCCCAAGGGCAGTAAGGCGGAATCCAGAGCCACCGCAGAACTCCCATTTGCCATGCGAACAGAATCGGCCCTCCCCACCGCAGACAGTGCATCCCAGATTGCTATGCAGCAACTCGTGCGTTTCCTCTCTCATCGCTCACCCAATTTCCCTGAGGGTGGCGAAAATCCCGTGCCAAGTTCGCAGGGACGGGATTCCAAATGGCCCCAGTAACGCCCCGTACGAATTTGCTTGGTGTTAGCCGCTTGCCATATTATCTTGGTTCAGCACTCCCGCCCCTTGTTCCCGCCTTGACCGCTGAACTTCTTTTGCCTGTTGTCCTGTCAGTATGAATCCTCCTTCCGCTGATCCGGTCTTCGTCAGTGCGCGCCGCGAGGCGATCGTGGCAATGGCCGTATGGGCCGTGGCTACGGCCTACTCGGTCGGCTATTGCGCACTTTATGGATATGGCCGTGCGCCGGAGTCGTTGACCTACGTGTTGTGGTTTCCGGACTGGATCTTTTGGGGCGTCGTCGCCCCCTGGCTGGCCTGTATTTTGGTCTCTCTGTGGTTCGCGTTTGTGTTCATGCGCGACGAGGATCTGGGAAGCAACGAGCAAGACGACGAGTTTTCCTCTGACGCCGGAGCGGATCATGAATGACGCGGCAGCTCCGGCTCCGGGCCTGGGGGCCATTCTCGCCCTGTTGATTGTCATCGCCATCTCAGTGTGGCTCGGCACGTTGGCACAGCGCGCGATCAAGAAGGGGCAGTTTCTTAAGGGCTACTTTCTTGGCAATCGGGGGCTCGGCGCCTGGGCCCTCGCTTTAACCGCCACGGTGCAAAGTGGCGGCACCTTCATGGGCTATCCGTCGCTGGTCTATACGCACGGCTGGGTCGTGGCGGTCTGGATCGGCAGCTACATGGTTGTGCCCATTACAGGCTTTGGTGTCTTGGGGAAACGCTTCGCGCAGCTTTCACGACGCACCGGGGCGATCACGGTTCCCGACTTGCTGCGCGTGCGATTTGGCAGCTCGGCGATTGGCTTGATCTCTTCCCTGTTCATCATCGTGTTTATGTTTTCAATGATGATCGCCCAGTTCAAAGCCGGCGCCATCGTCATGAAGCTCACGCTGCCGGGAACGAATTCGCTGACGCTAGCCGAAGACATTGCCGAGCCCGCAGAGAATACGCCGGCCGCCGGCGCCGCGGGCGAGGTGAATCCCGCTCCGCAGAAGCGCGTCAGCAGTGGCGGGACCGATCGCGGGTATTACATCGGTTTGGCCGTGTTTTCGTTGACGGTCGTGGGCTACACGCTGATTGGTGGATTTCTGGCCTCGGTCTGGACCGATCTGTTTCAAAGCGTGTTGATGCTGATTGGTGTGATGATCTTGTTTGCGCTCGTCGTGCCCTTGGCGCTCGGCACGCCGATGGCCAAGCCCACGATCGACGCCGTGGCCGCGACCGGGGCCGAATACGCGCAAGGGCCTGGCTATTCTCCTGTCGGCCGACAGTTTTTGCCGATCAGCCTGGCATTTTCGTTCTTCGTCGTATGGGTCTTTGGCGGCGTTGGTTCCCCTGCCGGCCTAGTGCGGCTGATGGCCTCGCACGATACGGCCACGATTCGACGTTCGATCGTCCTGCTGGCGTTCTATAACACGCTGATTTATCTGCCGCTTTTAATTATCTGCATCACTTCACGCTCGATCTTCCCGCACCTTGATGCGCCGGACGAAGTCATCCCGCGGCTGTCGCTGTGGGCGACGCGTGATATTCCCGGAGGCTCGTTTATCAGCGGCCTGATCCTCGCCGCACCATTCGGCGCTGTCATGGCCACGGTCAGCACATACCTGGT
>CAMFLN010000791.1 GCA_945957305.1 uncultured Planctomycetaceae bacterium
GCCCGAGTCCGCGGCCGTGTCGTGGCGTTTCAGCAGAATGTCACTGGCCATAGAAATCTCTTGTGTTGTTGATCGGCTGCGAACGGTGTCACAGCCGGGGGCGCGTGACGAATCCGGCTATTCGGCGCCGCTCAAGCGGACGGATCGCACGAAGCTTTCGAAATTGGCTTTTTCGCGATTTACGAGCTCGGTCGCGCCCTTCATCTTGAAAAACCAGGTTTGCCTACCAGCGGGCACGATCGCGCCGAGAATCGCTTCCTGGGCGCCGAGAATCTCGACATAATCCGCAGAGCGCGGACCGGCTTCGATCTTCTGCAAAGTTTGGTTCAATTCTTCCTGGGTTGTCGGCCCCAGCCCGACTTGCTGGCGCCAACGATTGATATTGGGCAGGAGCTCTCCACCGGCGCCGCCGAGGTTGATCGCAGTGACCTCCCCCCCCTGCCCCACAGTGAAAGCCGCTTTGCGCATGCCGCCCGCGGGAGCGACCGTCCAGCCGGACGGAACGTCGTAAGTCAACTCAGCCTTGGCCGCGGGGGCTTCACTCGCCCGGGGCGGGGCACCGGAGTCAGGCCGCAAGGGCGGACCCGCGGGGGGCATGGCACCACCGCCAGCGCCGCCGGCAAACGGCCCGCGCGACATGTTGTCTTGCGGTTTGCGGCCCAAGAGGTCGACAAACGACGCCGTGCCACCGTCGAATTCCAGACGTTCGACGTTCTCCCCGATCTGAGCGAGCGGCGTCAATCCAAGCTGGCCGCGCCAGCGATTCACGTTCGAAAGCGTGTAGGCATCTAAATCAGGTTCATTTCGCGGCAAGACAGTCACGCTCAGATCGAGCGGCCCCTCGGGCGCATCGATCTCGATCGTCGCATGGCGCATGCCCGAGGCGGGCTTCTGCCGCCAACCTGCGGGCAGCTTCCATTCAGGTGGTGCTTCCTCACCGGCGAAGTGGATCGACTTGACGAGTTCGCGAAATCGCTCGGTTTCTTTAGCCACAGCATCGGCCGGGCCGAGCAAACGGAAGAACCAGGCCTGTGAACCGCGAGGAATGATCGCGGCGAGCATGCGGTACGCGGCCGCCTCATCCTTGGCCACTTCGCTCGCGTCAGGTCCGTTGGCCTTGTATAGCACGTGCTCCTTGGGAACACGGTAATGGCGAATTCCCTCTTGGCGTTCACAGCCCCCTAACAGGGAGAGAAAAAGGCTGCCGACCACGACCCATGGCGCCACCGGGCGCGAACGCGATCGCGCGGCCAATAAACAATCCGAGAGCAACTTTCGCACGTTGTAACGGTCCATGCCGTGAGGACTTAAGGCTGCGAGGGGGAAAGAATCAGGGGCCCGTCTGGGCGGGACGCCTATCGAGGCGTGGCAGGGCCCAATTCCCTCATTGCCTTATTATAGCGCCCCTCGGACGCGAAAGTATATATGCCCCCGCGGGTCCCCCGGCACAGCCCCAATCCGAGGCAAACAGGAGTTCATCCGCCGATGACGCAGAGGGGAAGATATTAGCGTCGCGGACAACTCTGGGTCCGGGAGGTCCCAGGCGCATTGCGGGCTCAAGTCAGGCAGGGCGCCTGCGGCGCACGGACAACAAGTTGTCCGTGCCACCCTGCCGTGCCGGCCAGCAGAGTCCCTGCCTTTGGACTGCCCTCTGCCTGCTGCCCTCAGCCCACTATTAATAGATGCTCGTGGTCGACTCGGTCCAACCCACCACCGGGGTTTCCGGGCCCATGACGAAGACTTCGACGCGGCGATTGAATTGCCGATCTTCGGCCGTTTCGTTTTCGGCGATCGACTGATGATGGGCGTAGCCAGCTACGCCCAGTTGTTCTTCCTGCACTCCCTTGTGGCGCAAGTAATCGGCCACGGCCAGGGCCCGCGCCGCCGAGAGATGCCAATTGTCAGGAAACTTGTCGCGCGTGGGACGCTTGATCTGCCGGCTATCGGCATGACCGACGATCATCACCCGCAGTTCCGCCGCCTCGGGCGACTTGAGAAACCGGGCCAGCTCGTTGAGCGATTCCTTGGCTCCGCTATGCAACTCGGCCGCTCCGCTGTCGAACAGGACGTCGATGTCGAAGCGGCTGGCGCCGGTGTCCTTGTCGTACTCGAGCCAATCGTAACGGCGCGAGAGTTCGGCAAGTTGCTTGTCCCCCAGGCTGCCGCGTCGCGCCCCGCTGACCAGCGTATCGACTTCGCCGCGGAGCGAACGGCGTTCGCGCTGGTAATTGGCAATTTGCTTGCGATCGGCGCCCAGGCGCTGGTCGAATTCCGCCAATTCCTCTTCGGCCTGAATCAGGCGATTCTCGACCGTGCGATTATGCGCTTTGAGATTCTCGATCTCTTGCAGTTGGGCCTGCGTCTGCTCCGTCAGCAGACGGTTCTGGCCCTGCATGGCCGCGACCTGTCCCGGAGAAGTCCACTGACAGCCGGACAGAAACAGTGCCAGCGCACCTACGGCGAAAGAAACACCGCGCAGGTTTCGGCCCATGATTCGACTCCTTTCGAATCCACACACGAGCTGGCACGGCAGTCACGCGGCGCGTCTCGATGACAGCGCGCTCGCCCTTAGCCGAACAAGCCCAGGATCGCATCCATGATTTTGCTATTCACGGTATACGGAGCATTCCAGCTCCACATATTCCGCACCAGGTCGTACATCATCATTCCGCACAGCGCCAGAAACAGCAGGCACATGCCCATCAGCAACACGACCCATACCGGGTAGGGCGTTTCTGCGGCCATCATGCCGGGCGCAGCCCCGGCCGACGCCGCGAAGGCCGGCGACGTCGCGCCCCCCAAGCTTCCCTCGGCCAAACTTCCGGCATCGCCCATGTCCTCTTCCCTGTCTCTTATACA
>CAMFLN010000792.1 GCA_945957305.1 uncultured Planctomycetaceae bacterium
GTCGTGTACTACGAAGAAGGTCCAACTTCCAGCATCCGTTCGAAGCGGTTTCGCGTCAGTGCCAAGGGGATTGAGTGGCTGGGGTTTTAAAGCTGGACAGCCATGAGCCTCTTTGTGCGGCAGGGTCTAAAGATCGCGAGCAGGAAGGAGTGAATCTCGAATTGCAGGAATCCGCTTGACGCCTGACGCGATACACCATTAAGATGATCACACAACTAATATTTGATACGGATTCTCCGCTTCAAATCAAAGAGTGTGTGCGATGTCCGGATGGCAATTGCGAGCTTTCCACGGTGGCATAGCGGCACTGATGATGGCGCTCTCCGGATGCGGCGCCTCGAAACTGCCCGGCTCGGCGCATTCTGGGAATGGCCCCGGTTCCAGCGAGCCACTGGAACTGCGCATCGGCTGCCAGAAGTCGAGCCTTCTCTTAAATCTGATGCGCGCCAACGGTCGCTTACAGGCGCGGTTAGGTCCCGAGGTGATCGTCACCTTCAAGGAGTTTCCGGCCGGCCCGCAGATGCTCGAAGCTTTGAATGTCGGAAGCGTCGACTTCGGCCACGCCGGCGAAACGCCGCCCGTCTTTGCGCAAGCGGCCGGTGTGCCGCTTGTTTACGCCGCATGTGAACAAAGCAGTCCCCAGTCCGAGGCCATCCTTGTCCCCACCGATTCCACAGTGCGCAGCGTCGCTGATCTCAAAGGCAAGCGTGTGGCCTTGAACAAAGGGTCAAACGTGCACCATCTCCTCGTGCGCGCGCTCGAGGCCGCTGGACTAACGTACGAGGATGTGCAGGCCGTTTTTTTGTCTCCGGCCGATGCACGCGTGGCGTTTGAAAACCAGAACGTCGACGCCTGGGTCATCTGGGATCCCTACTTTGCCGCGGTCGAGCGTGCCCACACCGGGCGGATTCTCGTTGATGGTAAGAATTTGGTCGAAAATCGCGGCTTCTACCTGTCGACGCGCGTCTTGGCGACTGAACATGCCGAGGTCTTGCAAAGCGTCATTGAAGAATTGGCGACGACCAGCGACTGGGTCGACGAGCATCGGGAGGAGAGCGTTGTCTTCCTCGCCGAGCTTTTGGGCATGGACAGGGACACGATCGAGTTGGCGGAGCAGCGGCGGTTCTATGGAGTCCAGACCGTGGATGCCGACATCGCCGCAGGACAACAGCGCGTCGCCGACACCATGCTGCGCATCGGACTGATCCCCCGGCCCATCACCGTGGCGGAAGTCTTTTGGAAGCCCCTACATTCTGCGAAAAGGTCGACCGATGGAAATGTTCTGGTTCCTACCGACACACGGTGACGGCCGTTACCTAGGTTCGGCCGTCGGCGGCCGCGCGGTGACGCTCGCGTACTTGCAGCAAATTGCGACGGCGATCGACGACCTGGGCTTTCGCGGGGCACTGCTCCCCACCGGGCGCTCGTGCGAAGACTCCTGGGTCATTGCTTCGTCGTTGATCTCGTCGACGAAACAGATGCGGTTTCTCGTCGCCATCCGTCCGGGGTTGATGTCGCCCGGCCTGGCCGCGCGGATGGCCGCAACCTTCGACCGTCTATCGCGCGGGCGGATGCTGATCAATATCGTCACCGGTGGCGATCCTATCGAACTGGCGGGGGACGGGCTGCACCTTTCGCACGATGACCGCTATCGGTTGACGGATGAGTTTTTGACCGTGTGGCGGAACGCGCTGGAGGGTACGGAGGAAGAGTTCAACGGCGAGTTTCTGCAGGTGAAGGGATCCAAGCTGTTGTTTCCCGCAGTGCAGAAGCCATATCCGCCGCTCTATTTCGGTGGCTCATCCGATGCGGCGCTCGAAATTGCGGCCAAGCACGTCGATGTCTATCTGACCTGGGGCGAGCCCCCTGCCGACGTCGCCGCGAAAGTCGCGACCGCACGCGCCGCCGCGGCGCGGCAAGGACGCACGCTCCGCTTCGGCATTCGGCTGCACCTGATTGTGCGCGAGACGACTGAGGAAGCCTGGCGTGCCGCTAATGACTTGATCCGCTATGCCGACGATGCGGCCATCGCCAACGCCCAGAAAGCGCTCGCGCAGCACGATTCCGTGGGGCAGCAGCGAATGCGACAGCTGCATGGTGGAAACAGGGACAAATTGGAAGTCAGCCCCAATCTGTGGGCCGGTGTCGGGCTGCTACGTGGGGGCGCCGGTACGGCTCTGGTTGGCGATCCGGCCGTCGTGGCGGAACGAATGAAGGAATACGCGGCTTTAGGAATCGACACGTTTATCTGTTCTGGTTATCCGCATCTGGAAGAAGCCTACCGCGTCGCTGAATTGCTCTTCCCCTTGTTACCCCTGTCACACTCCTCGGCCTCCGCGGCCCCTGACGTGCGGGGGGAGATCGTCGGCAATCGTCATTACGCGGCTGCAGCACGCGAAACTCAACGGGCACTTGGCTAAACGATGAACCGGTCCCTCACCAATTTCGCGATGGCTACGACGCCGTGGATCCTGCCGATGGTCTTGCTCGCCGTGTGGCAGGTGGGTTGTCAGTCGGGGTGGATCTCCTCGCGTTACCTCCCCGCACCGACCGCCGTCCTGCGCGCGGGTGGGCAGCTCATCGCCAACGGGTCGCTGCTCAAACATTTAGGTATTAGTGCCCTGCGCGCCGCCGGGGGATTAGCGATCGGCGGTGGCCTAGGATTGGTCCTGGCGATGCTAACTGGCTTGTCCCCTCTGGCCGATCGCTTTCTTGATACTTCGGTACAGATGGTACGCACGGTTCCGCACCTGGCCGTAATTCCGCTCGTCATCCTGTGGTTTGGAATTGACGAGCAGGCGAAGCTTTTCCTGATCGCTCTCGGCGTCTTTTTTCCGATCTATATCAATACTTATCAC
>CAMFLN010000793.1 GCA_945957305.1 uncultured Planctomycetaceae bacterium
CCGGAGAATCGAATGTGACCAGCGACGGATACGGCAGATTGCGGCGCCAACGCGTGTAGAGGGCGCGGCGATATTGGTCTTCCCCCTCGCTCGTGGTCCAATCCGTGCTCGAACCAAACGCCGCCGCCAGGCCCAGCGGTGGTTGACGAGGTTGCACGGGGGGGCCGAACATCTTGCGGCTAAGCAGGCCCGAGATCGCTAGCGCCTGGTCACGCAGCATCTCGGCCGAGAGCCGCCCGCGCGGGCCGCGAGCGAACAGGCGGTTTTTGGGATCGCGCTCGGCCAGTGCCGCGTCGAGCGCAGCCGACTGACGATACGTTGCCGACGTCACGATCAAGCGGAGCATATGCTTCGTGTCCCAGCCGCTTTCGCGATATTCGACGGCCAGATAATCGAGCAGTTCAGGGTGCGAAGGTGGTTCCCCCTGCGTGCCAAACTCTTCGGCCGTCTCGACGATGCCTGTGCCAAACAATTCCTGCCACAGGCGATTGACCGCCACGCGGGCAGTTAGCGGATTCTCGGCATCCACGATCCACCGCGCCAAGCCCAAGCGATTGGCCGGCGCCCCTGCGGGCAGCTGCGGCAGATTCGCCGGGACGCCCGGCTGCACCGGCTTGCCGGGGCTCAGGAATTCGCCGCGCACATAGATATATGATTGGCGCGGCGTGCCTTCGTGCATGATGGGCACTGTGGTGCTGACAGCTTCGAATTGCCGTTTGAGTGCTGTGAGACGTTCATTGAGCAACTTCCATTCGTCCGACAGCGCGCGATGGTGAGCCTGCAACTTTTCCTGCTGCTTCTTGTCGCGCTTGTCGGCGGCTACGGCCAGGATGTCGGCGATTTCTTGCGGTGGCTTGCCTGCGCCATCGTCGCCCGTCGCGGCGGCCACGGCTTTTTCCCACTCGGCCTGTTGGGCATCGCGGGCTTTCGTCTGTTCATCCCAGTGCGGTTGCAGCGTCGCCAGTTCGTTCTTGATCTGTGCAAACTCCGTAACCTGTCCGAGACGGGGCAACTCCTGCACCGGGTTATCGGTGTTGAAGTCGTCCGTGTTGTTGAACATCGAAAAGATCTGGTAATAGTCTTGCTGGCTGAAGGGATCGTATTTGTGATGATGGCACTGAGCGCAGGCCATGGTTGTGCCCAGCCACACGGCAAACGTCGTATTCACGCGGTCGACGACGGCCGCGTGGCGGAACTCTTCGAGATTCACGCCCCCTTCGGTGTTCAGCTGGGTGTTGCGATGAAAGCCCGTCGCCGCGATCTGTTCGATGCTGGGCTCGGGCAACAGGTCGCCGGCCAATTGTTCGATCGTGAATTGATCGTACGGCATGTTGGCGTTGAGCGCCGCGATCAGCCAATCGCGCCACCGCCAGATCGTGCGCGGGCCATCGGGGGCATAGCCTTGTGAATCAGCATAGCGTGCCAGGTCGAGCCACATCGTGGCCCAGCGTTCGCCATACGCGGGACTGGCCAACAGCCGATCAACAAGCTCGCCATAGGCGTCGGCGCGTGAATCGAGAACAAAGCTGCGCACTTCGTCCGCCGTCGGCGGCAAGCCCGTCAGGTCCAGCGTCACACGGCGAATGAGAGTCTCGCGATCGGCTTGAGGAGAAGGAAGCAGCCCTTCGGCTTCCAAACGCGCCAACACAAATTGATCAATCGCGCCGCGCGGCCAATTTTTCCGTTCTACCGCGGGCAACGCAGGACGCACCGGTTTGTTATAGGCCCAATGCTGGGCGTAGGGAGCGCCGGCCATGATCCACGCCCGCAATGTTTCGACTTCCTGTGCAGTGAGTCGCTTAGCCGCGCTCGGTGGCATGGCGAACTGCGGATCGTCCGACGTCACGCGGGCCAGGAGCGGGCTTTCCTCCGGCTTGCCCGGAACGAGGGCGTGATGGCCGCTGTCGAGCAGCGCCATCGCGGCGTCGCGCTGGTCGAGGCGCAGTCCGGCCTGACGCGCCTCTTCATCCGGTCCGTGACAACCAAAGCACTTGCCCGCCAGAATGGGACGGACGTCGTGCAAGTAATCGACGGCCGTGGCAGATTTCGTGAAGGCAGCGCAGGCGAGCACGCCGATCAGGGCGGCGAATAATTGCTGGCGAGCCACAACGTTCATGCGAGAATCGGACAGCACGTCTTACAAACTCCGCAGCGGCGGGCGGCAAGGGGCGGGAGGGAACCCGTCCAGTATATCCTGCGCCAAGGAGGGGAGCGAATCCGTCCCCGCTGCGGCGGCTAGCGTTTCGACAGCAGTCGGGTAACGCCCTGCAACGCGGCCTGGGTCGAGTCGTCGCAGCCGATCGCGTCGAGCATTACAAAGCCCTCGATCGTGGCCAGCAGCAGCGCCGCCAGCGGCCGCCGATCGCGCTCGCGCTCGACCGCCAGGGCGGCCGCGGTCCAATTGATGAAGGCCTCGAGAATCTGGCGGGCTGTGCTCCGATAAGGTTCCTGGTCGCGCCCCGCGAGGGCTGCCAATTCGAGCCACAGTTTCACATACGGTCGCATGGGGGCGGCATTCATCATCCGCATCAGGTGTGGCAGCAAGGTCGCAAAGGGCATCGCCTTGGTCCGCGTCTTGTCGAGCAATTGCAGCAGCCGCGCGGCGATCAGCGTCAGTGTAGAGGACATCAGCTCGTTCTTATCGCGGAAGTAGTACAGCAACATGCGGTCGCTCGTGCCGACGGCGGCGGCCAGTGGACGCAAGCTGGTGCCTTGCAGACCAGCGGCCAACAGGTGATCGGCTAATTTCTCCAGCATTTGCTGCCGCTGGACGGCATGGGTCTTGGCCATGGGGGCTCGATTCCTCTTGCGGAACATGTAGCGACCGCTACAATGCGTATGTAG
>CAMFLN010000794.1 GCA_945957305.1 uncultured Planctomycetaceae bacterium
CCACAAGCGGCGGCCGTTCTCGACCAGGCCCGACACGACTTGTCTTTGATGGCCAGCGTCCGCGCCGCAGAAGTCTCTTTGCAACTACCGACGCGTACCAATTAGAGGTTCTACGATGCTTACGATGCGACCATCCTTTCGTCTGCTGGCGTTCGGGCTTGCGTGTCTGCCAGGTTGGGTTGCGAACCAGGCCGTCGCTGAAGAGCAAGATGAAACTGTCCCCTTGGTAGTGAAGGTCTACCGCGTGATCGACCTCGTCGTGCCGGTACCAAATTATCCCTACGAGGGGACGTTCCTGCCGGGGATGGGCAAGAACTTGCCCGGCGCGTCTTTAGCACTGACCAACACTGGCGCGTTCGGCGGCATGGGAGGTATAGGCGGGGGCATGGGCATGAGTGTGCCCGGAGTGGGGGGCATGGGCGGCGCGGCGCCCGTCGGACCCGGCACCGCGCCGGCTACAGCCCCCGCTCGGATGCCGATGGCAGCGCAACGGCAGACGATCTCGCCACGAATGAACTGGAGTTCCTTGACTAACGCAATTACCACGCTGATCGATCCCCAAACTTGGGAAGAGAACGGTGGAGACGGAGCGATCACTCCGGTGGGTGGCGCCTTGGGAATCAATCAGACCGAGGCAGTCCATGCCAAGATCGAACAATTCCTCACGGACTTGCGCCGCGAAACCGGCTCCCTGAGCGAAATCTCGATCGATGCGCAGTGGCTGGCGCTCGATGCCGAGCAGTTTGCTGTTTTACGTGGCACTAGCGGGACCGCGGCCGGAGTGCTGTTGCCAGAAAAACTTGCCGCGTTGCCGGCAAGTACCCGACGCGCGGCGGCCAACATTACTTGCTTTAATGGTCAAACCGTGCATGTAATCTCGGGCCAATTGGCAACCAGATTGCAGGGCGCCATTCCCGTCGTCGGAGGGAACGAAGTGGGCTACCAGGCCACGATTACGACGCCGCACATCGGCACGCTGCTGCAGATCACGCCCCTGACGCTGCCCGCCGAGGGGGCAGCGCTAGTTGATTTGCAGAGCATCGTTACGCGACCTGGAAGAGAAGAAGATGCAATCGATCTTAGCACGCCTAACACGGCGAAGGCGCTCGCCGTGCTCGTTGATCGCGTCAATATCAAGGCACAGCAATTGGCCACGAGCCTGCGTGTGCCGCTTGGCAAACCGGTGCTGGTCGGCGGCATGAGCTTCAGCGACGGATCGACACCGGAAGTAGGCAGCGAGGCGGAACTGTACTTGATCCTGGAACTGCGAGCGAACGAGTCCAAGTAGCTGTTATCGTCCCCGTTCAGACTACCACTGCGGCGCATAACCCAGCAGTCTCTTCAAGAGACCGATCTGACCGGTGTGCAGCATTTCGTGCCGCGCGCACCAGAAGAGCGCTCCGAGCTTCTCCGTAAAAATAGGATGCGGCTTGCCGAGCGCCGGTTGCCTTAGCTCTTCGTCGCTCTTGTGTAATGCCTCTGATTTCGCCGCCGCGTGCACCCGCTCGAGTGTCGCGAGTAGTTCGGTCGGCGTTGGATACTTGCTGGGGTCCGGTGTAGGGGCCGAGTCGCGCATGAAGAGCGAAATCATTTGCGGCGGCAATAGTCCTGCATCCTCTGCCCGCTCGCCACGAGCCCGAGCGAGGCACAACATATACTGCGCCGACGCTAGGTGCCCCACCTGCCAAGCGATATGGGTCACACCTTCCGACGGTTGGCGGAACCAGTCTTTGCGATCGACGTTTGACAACATGTTCAGCGTGTAGCGGCGCGCGGCCTCGATCTGTTCCCAAGCGGTGCGACCCTCTGACATGGGATGCTTCTCCGGCATTGAAGGTTTTTAGGCGATAGGCAAACGACGATACCATCACCTGACAGCGACACAAAATCACGCTTGCCGGTTCACACGCTGCTGGGATGCCACTTGACCGCGCGCCTCAGGCCAGCGAAGTTGATTGTGACGTTGGCGGAATCTACTTTGCAAATATGAACCCGCGTTTCGCCGCCGAGCGGCGACAAAAGCGGCAAGTTTTTCGGACACGGCATGTCTTTAATAAAAATCGCGGGAGGAACGGTCTACGATCCGGCGAATCACCTCGACGGCGTCGTGCGAGATATTTGGATCGACGGTGATCGCATTGTGGCGCCGCCAAGGGATCTGGCCGTACGCCCTGGGCGCGTCATTGATGCGCGCGGAATGGTCGTCATGCCGGGGGGCATCGACATGCACTGCCACATCGCCGGTCCCAAGGCGAATATGGCGCGCAAGATGCGCCCCGAAGAAAAACGGGACGCCGATCCGCTGCGCCGTACGGCGCTGACACATAGTGGCACGATGGGAAGCGTGCCCAGCACGTACGCGACTGGATATAAATACGCGGCGCTGGGCTATACCACCGCCTTCGACGCTGCGGTGCCGGCGCTGTCTGCGCGGCATGCCCACGAGGAGTTTGCCGACACTCCCTGTCTGGACAAAGGCTTCTACGTCCTGATGGGGAATAATCATTACATCATGCGCTCGATCCAGCGCGGCGAACATGAGCGCTCCCGGGCTTTCATTGCCTGGTTGCTGACGGCCGCCAAGGGGTATGCCGCGAAACTGGTCAACCCAGGCGGAGTCGAGGTGTGGAAGAGTCGGGCCTCGGGCAACGTCAGCGCACTCGACGATATCGTCGCCCCCTACAATGTGACGCCGCGGCAGATCATCGAGACCGTCGCGCGCAGCGTCGACGAACTGCGCTTGCCGCACGCGGTGCACGTTCATGCCAATAATCTGGGGCTGCCCGGCAATTGGACCACGACGCTGGAAACGATGCGCATTCTGGAAGGGCATCGCGGGCATC
>CAMFLN010000795.1 GCA_945957305.1 uncultured Planctomycetaceae bacterium
GCCGCACCCTGCGCCAGCACCCCCGGATGATCCAGCGACACGAGCGGGGCCTCGGCCTGCGCCGCTTCGATCAATCCGAGGGGAACGTTGCCGCCGCCGATTATCTTCGTCGCAAAGACGCCCGTGAGGAGGGCACCCAGCGTTCCGCCGACGCCGTGCACCCCAAAAGCATCCAAGGAATCGTCGTACCCTAACTTATTTTTCAAAACTGTCGAGGCGAGATAGCACACCACCCCCGCCAGTCCCCCCATTGCCAGAGCCGGCATCGGCATCACAAACCCCGACGCGGGCGTAATGCACACCAAGCCAGCGACCACGCCCGAGCAGGTGCCAAGCACGCTGGGTTTACCACGGGTGATCCATTCCATCGCCGCCCAGGCCAGCCCGCCGGCCGCCGCGGCAAAATGGGTCGCGGCAAACGCCGCGGCGGCCTGCTCGGTGGCCGCCAGGGCACTCCCTGCGTTAAAGCCAAACCAGCCGACCCAGAGCAAGGCTGCACCTGCGGTCGTGTACGTCAAATTATGAGGCGGCATCGGTTCTGTTCGAAAGCCGAGCCGGCGCCCCATGACCAAAGCGCACACGAGCGCCGAAACGCCGGAGCTGATATGGACCACGGTGCCGCCGGCGAAATCGAGGGCCCCGACCCAAGCGCCGTCGGCCTTTTTGCCGCCAGGGATGTCCCACGCCAGCAGACCGCCGTCCCACACCCAGTGACACAAAGGACAGTAAACCAGGGTGCCCCAAAGAATCATGAAAACGACCATAGTGCTGAACTTCATCCGCTCGGCAAATGCACCGCAGATCAAGGCCGGCGTGATGATGAAGAACATGCCTTGGAACAGCATATGCGTGAGGCGCGGAATCGTTCCTTCGATCGGATAGGCGATCTGGCCATTGATCTCGCCCGGCTGCACGTTGCGCATGAAGAGGAAATCGCCGTTGCCGACCCAGCGGCTGTAAGAGGCTTCGCCCGCCGCGCCGCCAAAAGCGAGGGAGTAGCCCCACAACGCCCAAACGACGGTCATCAGGGCCATCAGGAAAACGCACTGCATCATCACGCTCAAGACATTTTTCTTGCGCACCAGGCCGCAGTAAAAAAGTGCCAAACCAGGGGCACTCATCATCAACACCAGCGCTGACGAGACGAGCATCCAGGCGTGGTCTCCCTTGTCGATCGGCTGCGCTGCCGGCTCGACGTGCGAGCTCTCCGGCGTTTCGTTCATCAGTGCAGGCGCGTCGGCAGAGCCCTCTTCGGCCGGTTGCCCAAACGCCGCGCAGGGCGAGAGTGTTGCACATAGCCCCAGGCACAACAGAACAGCGAAAAACCGAATCGACAACATACAAGGCCCTCCCCTCGAAAAGGCGCTTTTTTGTTTCGTGTCGGCACACACCGAATTCCGCGGACCCGGCGCACGCCCGCAGACAAGTTAACGAAAGGCGACCGTCAACGTAAAGCGAATCTTACCGGGAATCGGCGGAAGAAGGCTTTTCACCGCGGGAAAAGGAGAGCGTTGCCTGTCACATTTCGTGCGCCGTTTCGCTACGAGGACAGCTTCTGCCAGGCGACGTCCGGCCGACCATCTAAGTGGTTTGCCGCTCGGGCGAGGACAAACAGCAAATCGCTCAAGCGGTTCAGGTAGATAATCAGCGACGACGACACAGGCTCGTTGGCCGCCAAGGTGATTACCCGCCGCTCCGCCCGTCGGCACACTGTTCGCGCCACGTGCAACTGCGCCGCGGCGCGAGTTCCGCCGGGTAAGATGAACTGCTTCAAGGGGGCGAGCACCTCTTCCCATTGATCGATTGCCGTCTCCAGCGTCGCGATGTGAGGGGCCCCGATCGTGGAGACACTTTTCGATTCAGGCTCTGGCGTCGCCAGCTCGGCGCCCACATCGAACAACTCATTCTGAATACGCGCAAGCAACGCGTCGAATTCTGCCGCCAGAGGCTCGCAGCGGGCGGCCCCCAGTACTGCGTTCAATTCATCGACGGTGCCGTACGCTTCGATCCGGGCGCAGTCCTTACGCACTCGCGGTCCGCCGAACAATCCTGTTTCGCCTGCGTCCCCGGTCTTGGTGTAGATCTTCATGTTGACAAACCGCTCTTGGGCCTGTGCCGGTTCGTGGTGTGCGGCGTGATCGTCTGACGCTTATAATCGAACGATCATCCTAGCATAAGGCACTGCCTTGTTTGTCCACATTTGCCGAGGAGAACCGCGTTGAGAGCCAAATCGTTTGTTTCGCAGAAGCTGGTGCGCGTAGCGGCGATCGCGGGCGTACTAGCGATGACCGTCGGAACTGCCGCGGCCCAGGATTCGATCGAAGGGAATTATCTCTCCGGCGTGCGGCAAGTGACGGACGGTTTTGTCAAAGCCGGGGAAGGCTATTTTTCGCCGGACAGAAAGCAGATCGTTTACCAGGCGGTCCCCAAGGACTATCCGTTCTACCAGATCTATCGTCAGCAACTTGACGGTGACGTTCCGCATCGCGTCAGCACCGGCCGTGGAAGGACGACGTGTGCCAATTTTCATCCCGATGGCAAGAAGCTGATTTTCGCTTCGAGCCATCTCGATCCCCAACTCGACAAGACCGAGGAAGCTGAACGCCAGCAGCAGGCGGACGATGCCAAGTCGGGGCGGCGGCGGCGGTACGAATGGAACTTCGATCCGCACATGGACATTTTCGAAGCAGACTTGGACGGCGGCCATTTGCGACAACTGACCGACGCCCCGGGGTACGACGCGGAAGGGGCCTATTCTCCGGATGGCAAACAGATAGCCTTCTGCAGCACGCGCGACGGTGATCCCGATATCTACATCATGAACGCCGACGGCTCGAATG
>CAMFLN010000796.1 GCA_945957305.1 uncultured Planctomycetaceae bacterium
ACTACCTGCCGCGCGTCTACCCTGTCCACCTGCGTGGCACGGGCGAAAGCTTTGCCGCGAATATCGGTGGACGCATTTTCGGCACATCCGCGGCCGCCGTGACACTCACCATCGCCGGGTCCGAATGGCTGACAGCAAGAATGCCCGACGCCACGCCGGCCATGAAATTCGCCTACACGTCAGGCGCCGTGGCGCTCGCGGTGTACGCCATCGGCTTCATCGCCTCGTTCTGGCTGCCCGAGCCCCCAGCCGAAGATTTGGCCGAGTGAGGCTACAAAAAGTGCAGAATGACGAATGCTGGATGATGAACGACGCGCCGGGTGCGATGTTCCACCTGGGGTGCCATGTCCACGCTGGCGTGGACATGCGGAACTTCCTCGGCGGCTTCTAACCTCTGTTAGCAACTGCGTGAGTTTTCACCCACGCAGCCGGATATCGATCCGCGTGGAAAATTCGCCCCCTGGCGGCAAAACCCGCAAACCTGTTTCCACATCGGATTCGGCCAAAGCGTATGCATCGGGCACGCACGTGTACGGTTCGATACAAATTGCCTGACGGTGCGGCGGGTTATACACCACGCACTCACGGCATTGTTCGTCGAACGTCATTTCCAGCGTGCGACGATTTGCAGGATCAAAGATCGTGGTCGCTGCGCGACCCGCCTCGTATGTCAGATCGGTGAATACGTCATCCAGCTTCGTCGCAGAAAACTTTAGACCTTGCGACAGGCCGCGCTCACCGGTGGCTGGCAATTGCCGACCCGTCGGCAGCATTTGCGCCAGTTCCCAATACTTCGCCGCGGGCACCGTCACGACGCAATCGTCGGCCGAGCCATCGGTGCCGAGAGGAACGCGAAAATAGGGATGCGTACCAAAACCGAAGGGCAACGGCGTCGTGCCCGTATTGGCAATCCGCACGTCGCTGGTCAAGGCGTGTCCGACCAATTCGTAGGCGACGATGATGCGAAAATCGGCCGGCCAATGCGCGAGCACCTCGGGCGCGTCGACCGACGCGTGGAATTCGCCGACGGCCATCGTCGAAGTCTGATCCACGACTCTCCACGGCCGGTCGATGACAATGCCGTGAATGGCGTTGCCGATGCCGTCTCCGGACTCGAGCGAAAAAGTACGTCCCTCGAATTCAAAGCTAGTGCCGCGCAATCGTCCAGGAAACGGAAACAGAATCGGGATGCCGCTGTGTGATGCCTTGGCCTGCCCGCCGACGAATTGCGGGTCGGTCCACAGCACCTCGACCGGGGTGCCGCCGGACAGCGGTTGATAGCTAAAGCAGTTAAAGCCTCGCCGCGGCGCAATTTTGGCGCTTGCGCCGGTTGTCGCATCGTGCAATGTGATGATGTCAGCCATGATGTTCCTCAATCTAGTTCGGCATCGATTCGAAGTGTTTCCGTTTACAACCTGGCGGATTCCGCCGTGCGGCTGTTGTGCGTCAAATTGCTATGGCCCAACGACACAAAACGCTCCTGTCGCACCCGCTGCCGCGTTCCGACCATCACGACGACCACGACCACCAGCAGGGCCATGGTGCCGATGATTTTACGCCGCTCGGTATCGCCGGCCGACACGTGGGCGAGCCAGTGCATCAAGACGATCGCACAAAACAGCGACGTAGCAAATAACAGGGTGGCCAGTCCGTCCCCCCCCAGCAGCCCGCTGCGAGCGCGGTCGGGCAATTGCATGAGCACGTACATGCCAATCAGCAGCTGCGAGACTGTGGGTACCAAGGCCACGCGTCCGCCCCACATCGCGACTTGTTGAGCGTCGGTCCCGCGCCCCGCGCGTCCCAGCCGCAACGAGTAGCTCATCATCGCGACGCCAGCCACGGCAAACGAGGCAAAGACATGATGCACGAATTGCGAGAACACCTCGGCATCGAGAATGGCATGGCGAAATACCAGCGGAGCTGCGTCAAGTGCGGGACGCGAAGCGTAAACGCCGATGACGGTGAACAACAGCGGAAAGTGGTACAGCAAATTTGTCGCTGCCAAGACGCCCAGCGTGCGGCGCGCAACGATGTGACCCGATCCAGCATCCGCGGGGGATTTCCAGAGCCATAAGTAGAGCGCGACGCACAAGTAATACACGGCGATTTCCGGTCCCGCCCACCAAAATCGCGAAGCAGGCAGTCGGCTCGCGGTGGCCGCAAAGAGCTGCCAATTGGCGAAATAAACGACCGCCAAGGTCAGCCCGCCGAGCACGAGGCCAGCCGTCAGCCAGATGAGCGATTGCTGTAAGAGATAGCGCCCGGTGTGGGCGGCCAGCGTGTCGTGCTGGCGGCGCGAACGGATGTCGAGCCCTACGGCGACAAGCGGAGCGGCACCGGCGAGATTTGCCGCCAGCAGATGCGCCGCTAAAACCAACACCAAAACCAGGTCCAGCAACGCCTTACTCCTGACGAAACTCTCGGACACCTGCTCGCGAAGCGGAGAAGTGGCATTCTAGGGCGCGCCGTCGCCAGGCACCAGCGGCGCGCGGCGGACAGGACTCGAACCAAAGCTTGCAGCCAACAATCAAGGAGGATTGCATCAAGATTTCGCGCGCTGAGCCTCCAGCGCCGCCAACGTCGCCTCGATTGCCGCCAATCGTTCGCGCTGCTCGGCCAGCGAGCGGCGTTCGGTCTCTACCACTTCGGCAGGGGCCCGCTCGACGAAGCTGGCATTGGAGAGTTTCTTTTCCTTGCTGGCGATCGCGCCTTGCAACCGTTCCAACTCCCTTTGATTTCGCGCGATCTCGGCTCCCACGTCGATCAAGCCGGTCAGGTCGACAAATAACTCGCCTGATTTGAGAATTGTGTTCGCGCTCGTGGCGGGCGCCTTGAC
>CAMFLN010000797.1 GCA_945957305.1 uncultured Planctomycetaceae bacterium
ATGCTGGGAAGTCTCTTGCCCCAAGAGACACTGGACATCATTCAGTTGAGCCAGAACCGCTATATGGCCTATCAATGGCGTCAGCGGACGGTATCGATGTTTATGTCCGTGTCTGGTCCGAGCACGGGCACGAGGATGCCGCTCCCCTCTTCGCTGGCGCAGTTGCACCAGCTGGCGCTACTGCACGTGGTCACCATCGCGCAGCAGTTGGACGAGGGCGCGATCGAGCGTTTAAAGGCTCGTCTCGTTGCCGCGGGCGTGGCCAACGCCGATCTGATGATCGCGGCCGCCGGAGCTACGCCAGACCGCCCAACAACCGCGGAGGAATTGTTGGAAAAGTTTCCGGATCGAGATGCGGTCCTGGCTTATGCGCTAATCAACCTCAACGGTCAGGCCCCGCGGGACCCCACGGTTGTGAAGCGCGCCTTTGAGCGATTTGTAGATTCCCGCCCGCAGCTGGCGCTCATGGCGGCGCTGACGGCGGCACGCGCCGAAGAGGGCTCGAACGACTTGCTCCCAGCGGCCGAGAAACTACTGGACCAGATCAACGATCCCAACCCGTTGGCAGTCATTTACCTCTGCAATTCTTTTGCGCCCCCACGTGGCCAAGGCGAAACCGCCAAGCTTCCCGATGCTTTCCGCGAGAAGTTGAAGGCGAAGCTCATCGCCTGGTACCCCAAGGTGCGCAATTCGCAAATGTACGGCGCCTACAGTTTCGTTGTCGTCGCGGGGGCTGTTCGGCAATCGGGCGATCCGTCGACGTTCCTGCGGCTGTTGGACGACGAAGTCGCAAATTACCGCAGTGACGGCACCAGCAAGCTCAACCGGCAGCAGGCCGCTATGTACGGGCGAAACAATCAGAACTTTTTGGTTGCGCCGAGCTTTCCGCCGCCGGTTTTGGGGGACTTTCCGCCGAGCGTGATGCAAGTCTTGCAGGTGGAGAATTCACCTTACGCAAATGTGATCCAGCAGGAAGATAGTTGGGAGCCCGAAAAACTGATCGAGCTGCTGCCCACCGTGAAAGACCCGACGTTGCGCGTGCTGTTGGCAGCTCGGGCGAAAGCGGACGACGTCATCGACAAAACGCTGGGCGAGATGTTGGCCTCGGCCACGCCGACGCTGGATACCTACCTGCTGGCCGCGGGGCGCGCTGCCGAAAAAGAGAAGCCCGCCGAGGCGGTGCAACTGCTGGACAAAGCGCGCTATCTGCCAATGGATCGCGCGACGCGCCGCCGCGTCGATGCCGGGATCGTGGCGCTCGTGCAACAGCAGGCCACGTCGCTCAAAAGCGACGATGAACTGATGAAGTCGGGGCGCGACGCCGCGTTGCGTTTGCGGCACGGCACGACTGATGCCAACGAACGCTCGCAATTGATCGCGGCGCTCGGTGAGCTGGGGTTGGAAAAGGAAGCGGATCGCCTGGCCCAGCAGGCACCAGTGACAAGCACTGCCCGCACCGCGGGCGGAATGGTCTATACCGGCACTGTGCAGACAGCGGCCGGCCAGGATCAGATTCGGAAACTGATCGAGCAGGGGAAGCGTGACGCCGCGGCGAAACTGTTGGCGCAAGAGCTGACCTCGCACATCGACCAGTACATTGCCAATCCGGCCAACGCCCGTTACATGCATTACCAGTGGCGGCAGCTCCGTCAAAAGATCGAAGGATACGGTCTGATCGCCGAAGTGCTGGCGACCTGTGATCCCAAGGAGTCGCAAAATCCCCGCAAATGCGGCGTGTATGCGATGGCCTGCGAATTGTTGGGGAATAAAGATGAAGCACGCAAGCAGTATGGCAAGGTGCTGGCGCTGAAGCCCAAAGAGGACGTCTTCCGCGTTCGCCTGATTTTCCTTTCGCTGGATGAGGATCCGGCCGCGCTCGCGCAGCAATTTGCTGCCTTGGGCAAAGACGGCAGCATCTACATCGGGCTCGAGGCAGCTTCGCACATCGACGATCACAGCGATCGCATTGAAAACAAGCTGCAGGCTGCGGAGCTAGTGCTGGCGTACCTTCGCGTGCAAGATCCGCAAGGGCCAGCCCAGGTTGAGTGGGCAGCGCGTTTGCCAGCGGCTATCGCGGGCCAGATGTACAGCAGCGGCATCACGCTGAGCTCTTTGCTCGAGCCGGGTGACGACAAATCTCGCATCGAGCGTGCCTCGGGCGAGTTGCAGAAGCGGCGTGCGGATGACCTGGAAAACCTCTGCCGCGAAATGCTGCGGTGGCCCAGCCTGGCCACGGCGGGCTTCTCCTATCTGGCGGCCGCGCATCAAGCCCGCAATGAATTGACGGACGACTTTTTCGACCTGGCGCGTGATGCTTTGCTGACCGCGGCCCGCCAGCGCGCTAATCAGGCCGGTAATGCCAACCAGATTTACTTCAACCACAGCCCCGGGCAGAAGGACGTCGCGCTGCAAACGCCGGCCGAATTTCTGGTGCGGCAAAGTTGGCAGAAGAAAGATTGGCATGTGATTGATGACACGATCGTTCCGGCGCTCGAGACGGCGAAGCAAAGAGAGCTGATCGATCAATTGAAACAGTGTCGCGAGCTGTACGAATGCCCCGACGATAAATTCAGCGAAGTCGCAACCCGCGTGGGACGCCGCAATCGGAATAAGAGCGGCCAGCCACAGCTTGATGCGCCCGAAGTCGAATGGATGGCCGTGCAGGCCTGGCAGGATCGCAAACTGGACGTAGACATTCGCGCGATCGTGCTGGGTTTTCTGAAAAACAAGAAAACTGGCGGCAACAACCTGGCTGCGCCACAGTTCCTGATTCGTTACATGTTCTCGCTGGCGGAATCGGCCGATGCGGCGACCATGGCCGACTTCTATGAACAGG
>CAMFLN010000798.1 GCA_945957305.1 uncultured Planctomycetaceae bacterium
CCTTCCACCCCTGCGAAACCAGGCCGTGCTGTGATTGCCGAGCATACTCCACAAAACCATCGTGGTCCTGGTCGCCGTAGCTGTCGATCCAGCCGAGAGCCCGTTCGATATGCGGCCACAGCCGGGCGACGAACTCCGTATCCCCCGTCCGTTCGTAGTATGCACCGGCCAGCATGATAAACAACGGCGTCGAATCGACGCTGCCGTAATATTCGCCGAAGGGGATTTCGCCAAGAGCCGCCATTTCGCCGCGCCGTGTCTCGTGTAATATCTTGCCGGGCTCGGCGTCCTGTTCCCGATTGACCGTGGTCGCCTGATGGTCCGCGAGGTAGGACAGGACCCCGCGAGCCATGGCGGGATTAATCCACAGGTACTCATAAGCCGTGATGATCCCGTCGCGGCCAAAGACCGTACTGAACCACGGCACGCCTGCGTACGGATAGGGCCCGTCGGCCGTGTGGGTCGTCATCATGTGCAGGTCGCTGGCCGAACGGTTCAACCAACCGTTGAAGTAACCGTTGTTGGACCAGATCTGCGCGTCGTGGCATCGAGCGTCGCGGCGCAATTGTTGCGCGTCATCCAGGACCTGGTCGAAAGATTGTCTCGGGCTGGGCAACGAGGCCGCCAGGCGGCATTCGATGGTGACCTCAATGGTTTTCTCTTCACCGGCCTGTAGGTGAATGTCGTACCACGCGGCCTGCGCGTTCAATCTCCCGGGCGGGGGATCGAAATTCAAATGCGTGCGCCGCACGACGCCGTCCAAACCGCGATAAGCCAGATCGACCTGTCCGTGTTCGATCAAGGGCTCGAGTATCTCGCCACGCGCTGCGCGTTTGGTACCGCGAACCTCGAAAATATCGGCATAGTCGGCGCCGATCGAAATCCGAAGCGACAGTTGCACCTCGTGGACGGCGTAGTTGCGCACGCGCAATTCGAGAAAGCACATGGACCGCCACAAATGACATGAGCGGAGGATATGAACCGTCTCGCGATTGAGAATGACCTGCTCACCCGCGGTAAGATCCGGATTTGTCAGGTCGACGGTCAGCAGCGAGTTATCTTCCAGAATGGTCGAGCTCAACAATAAAGGCTGCCGCCCATTGAGCGTGACTTTCAACCCGCTCAGGAAACGGGTGCCTTCGTAGTAAATGCCCTCTTCGCCCATTCCCAGCGGCTGAATATCGCCGTATTGATCAAACACGCCGAAGATATCGTCGTGCTTCAAGACGCGCGAATGCTCGTCGACGCGCGAGGCCGTGGCGAGGATATAGTATTGATCATTAAGCTCGATAACGTCGTCCATCAAAGCCTCGTGCTGCGGTCAATTGGCCAAACAGTCCAAGATATTTGCGCGCGGTGCGTTCGATGGAAAAGCGCTCTTCGAATTGCCGGCGGCAGCGGTCCCGATCCCATTGCGCGACATTCCCGGTGGCCTTTACGGCCTGATCGATGTCTTCGCAGATGCAGCCCGTGATCCCGTCGTCAATGACTTCGGGGACGGCGCCGCGGCGAAAGGCGATGACCGGCGTGCCGCAAGCCATGGCCTCGATCATGACGAGGCCAAAAGGCTCGGGCCAATCGATGGGAAACAGTAGCGCCTGAGCGCGGCCGAGGAATTCTTCTTTCTGCTCCTCATTGATCTCGCCCACATATTCGACATGCGGCTGTTCAAAGAGGTGTTTGATCTCCGTTTCGAAGTACTCCTGATCGGCATGGTCGATTTTTGCCGCGATTTTGAGGCGGAGATTCGCCCGGCGGGCTATTTCGATGGCGCGGTCGACGCGCTTCTCGGGCGAGATGCGGCCAAGAAACGCGACGTAATCGTCGGGACGCGGATTGAACTTGAAAAGGCCCAGCGGCAAGCCGTGCGGAATGGTCTCCTGCCAGTTAGCATTCGGCAACGGGATGCGCTGATTATCCGAGATGGACACAACCGGCATGTCGTCGAATTCACGGTACAGCGGCAACAAGTCTGGAATGTCCAGGCGGCCGTGCAAGGTCGTGACTTGCGGCACTGGCACCCGGCGCGACACGGGGTAATGCATGTAATCGATGTGGTAGTGGACGATGTCGAATTGCGGTGCGCAGCGCGCCACGCGTTCGATGAGCAGGATGTGATGCGCGAGGGGGTCGATGCAACCCTCGCTCAACCGCAATGACCGTGTACCGACGGGCACCAGTTCGGCCGTGGTTTCCGAATCACCACTGGCAAAAAGCGTAACGTCGTGCCCTTGTCGCACCAGTTCTTCGGTGAGGAATGAGACGACGCGCTCGGTGCCACCATAGAGTTTCGGGGGGACGCTTTCATAAAGAGGGGCAACTTGCGCGATTTTCATAGGCTCCTCCGCAGGGAGCTCCTCTCCCGTACGCACCAAGCCCGGAATAGGCCGGTTCAATGGCGTTTGAAGTACTGGATTTCGCGTTCGTGCTTTTCCGCCGCGGTCCGTGTCTCGAATGTGCCAAGGTTGCGGCGTCGTCCAGTTTTAGGATCTGTCTTTCGGGAGTAGAGGCGAAACCGGCCGTCGGTAAGTTTGCGAATCATGGTGGCACCAAAACAAAGACAACACCGGCTGAATTCTCGCAAATGGCCTCGACCGTTGCCGCGTCCGCTGGAAATGGCGTTGCGTAACAACTGCAGTTCCTGGCGAACGCGGCAACAATTTGGCCGATGGGAACTTCTAGGGGGTCGCCGGCGGATTTTTGCCGCTCGTTTCCACGGTGGTTTCCGTCGTCTTGGTGGTCGAACCTTCAGGCGAACTCACGGTGGTTTGTTTTTTGACCGAGGACTCTTTCTTCTCGCAACCAACGAGAGGCGTTGCCAACAATGCCAAGACG
>CAMFLN010000799.1 GCA_945957305.1 uncultured Planctomycetaceae bacterium
GCCACTAAACGCGAGAAGATGGGGCACCAGCTCCCAGAAACCCCGTAGCCGACGGCGAGCCCCCTGGCGGTGATCCCCGGGGGTCGAGGAGTCTTCGGCCTCCCAGGGGGTGTACAACCAAGCGGTCCCGAGACGCCGCAACCCCTTGGGGCGTTTAGGGCTTCTTGCTTTGCCTAAACTGCCAAATTAGGATCGATTACTGGAACAACGCGATAGGGCCATTCCAGGAACTATCCTTTTCTAGCAATTATCCGTCCCCACTCACGCCGTGGACCGCCCGCGGCTGCGGGTGGGGACGAATCGGTCAATCGTTCGGTCACGGGAGGTCTCGGATGACGTTACGCTCCACGCGAGCTCGCGTCCTATTGCTAATTCTGGCTTGTGCCCTGGGCTTTTGTTTTGCAGAAGCGAGCCTTGCCACTACGCCCTCGCCTACGCCCACGCCCTCGGGCACAGTGCCTCCTCCGTTTGCGCCGGCCGGTGTGGTCGTTAACGCCGACGGTGTCTTGCGGCGCGAAGTCTACGACGACCCCACGGGCGAGCTCATGCGCCGCCGCATCGAAGAAGCGCGGGCCACGCTCAGCGACAAGGTTTCGGCGCGCAGCAACATGCGGAAGGTGTCGTTGACGCGATTGGAAAAAGCGATTCGCGAACGTCTCGAAGCAGGGCAGCAGCCGACGGACGAAATGAACTGCCTGGCCGGTTTGACCCGTTTGCAATATGTCTTTCTGTATCCCGACTCTGGTGACGTCGTGATCGCGGGTCCGGCCGACGGCTGGGTCCATACCCTGTCGGGGCGCGTGGTCTCGATGACGTCAGGTCGGCCGGTGCTCGAGTTGCAAGACCTGGTCGTGGCGCTGCGAGCTTATCCGCCCGGAGAACAGAATGGGCCGCTCATTGGCTGTTCGATTGCCCCCACGCCCGAAGGGCTGGCGCGCTTTCAACAATTCCTGCGTACCGTCGGGCGTCAGGCAACGCCTGACGACGAGCAGTTCCTGGTCAACGGCATGCGCAACTCGCTGGGTATGCAAAAGGTCGCGATCCGCGGCATCTCGCCCCATACCCATTTCGCTCAGGTCATGGTCGAAGCGGATTATCGCATGAAGCTCATCGGCATTGGGCTCGAACGTCCGCCGGTGCAGCTGGCCAGTTATGTGGATCGGGCGAATCCGGCCACAGTGAGCCGCAATGCCATGCAGCGATGGTACTTTGTTCCCGATTACAAATGCGTTCGCACCAGCGAGGATCGTTCGGCCATGCAGTTGGTCGGGGACGGCGTAAAACTGGTCGGAGCGGACGAAGTAGTGTCCAGCGACGGACAGCGCGGCAAGTCGAAAACCACGAATACCGCCAGCGTCTCGTTCGTGAACGGCTTTACCAAGAAGTACCCCGAATTGGCCGCCAAATCGCCGGTTTTCGCGCAACTGCGGAACTTGATCGACATGTCGATCGCCGCGGCCTTCATGCAGCAAAACAACTTCTACGAGAAGGCGCACTGGAACCTGGATCTTTTCGGAAACGAGGAGAAGTTCCCGGTCCAAACACAAAACGCTCCTTTGGAAGTTGAGACGGCGGTGAATAGCGTTTGGAAGGGAAACCAATTGATGACGCCTGTAGGCGGCGGTGTGACCGTACGGGCACACGAGGCCCTGTCGACCGACAATCTGCTGTCGAGCGACGACCAAAAGGTCGAGCAAGCCCGCCAGCAGACTGCCGTGCAAGGGCTAGCCGAAGGACAGTGGTGGTGGGACTAGCATCCCCACGACTGTCGGCCTGCCACTCGCTGTCATAAGACTCGCCGTCCTCCGCGATCACTGCACTTGGCCGTGAAGCCTGCTGCGCTGTAAGACTCTGCTTCACAGGCGAACTCTTCCGCTACAGCAGCGGCCTATGAGATTTCGGCCTGCGGTTCCCGTGGCAGGGTACCCGAATGACCGACGCGATCGACTATCGGCCCGTGCTGCGTGCCTATGCGGCCGATTGTCAGCCGCATGCGGTCGAGTTCCTGGGGAACGCAGGCGGACTGAGCGGCGCGCGACTGTGGAAGCTTGCCGCGCCGCGCGGGCCGCTTCTGTTGCGGCGCTGGCCGCGCGAGCATCCGCCGCGCGAGCGTCTGGAATTCATCCAAGCCGTGTTATGGCACGTTCACCAGGAAGGTTTCCAGCGAGTGCCGCTGCCGTGCGAGACAATGGCTCATCGCGGCTACGTGCGTCACGAAGGCCATCTGTGGGAACTCGCACCCTGGCTCCCCGGTTGCCCGGATTATCGCCAAGCCCCCTCGGCAGCGCGACGCCAGGCGGCGCTCGCAGCGCTGGCAGAGTTTCATGGGGCGGCAAGCAGTTTTCCGCTCCCTGACGCCGAGCCTAGCCCGTCGCCGGGAATCTTGGAACGGAGCGCGCAGTTGCATCGACTGCAAGCTGGCGAGATTGAGCGGCTGCGCCCGCTCGTCCGGCAGACAGCCGACGATTATCGGTCCGCGGCAACCCGACTGCTGGAAATGTTTCCGCTGGTCGCCGCGCCGGTGGCCAGGCTGCTGGCACAGGCGGCCCGCCTCGAAGTCACTCTCATTCCGTGTCTGCGCGACGTGTGGCACGAAAACGTGCTTTTTCTGGGAGACGAAGTGTCGGGGCTGATCGATTTTGGCGCCCTGCGGCCGGAAAATGTCGCGGCGGACGTTGCCCGGCTGCTGGGCAGCATGGCGGAGGACGACCCGCAACAATGGCGCGAAGGGCTGGCGGCTTACGAAAGTGTCCGGCCCCTGGCCGAGACTGAAGCCACGCTCCTGCACGCTTTCGATGCCAGCGGGGTACTGCTGGGGGGAATGAATTGGCTC
>CAMFLN010000800.1 GCA_945957305.1 uncultured Planctomycetaceae bacterium
GGTCGAGAGCATCACGGAACGCCGGATCGATCAGCAAGTCGTAGGCGCTTTGCCGCAACCGATCATGCGACTGCGTGAGCTGATTCTCCAGGTGCCGCGTGGCCACGTCGATCTGCGCGCGCAAGCTCCACCGCGCCTGCATGCGGTCGGCCGGAACATACTCAGGCAACGTCAGGTCGAGCGGTTTGAACTCCGCCTTGCTGGGATCACCGGAAATCAAGAAGGGATCGGTCAGGTTGCCCAGGAACCCGCCGTACTGACCCGGCATGCGATTCGAAGGGCCAGGGATGCTCAACCAGTTGGGAAGCGACACGCTCACCGGCACCGCGGCCGGCGAACGCTGCAAGTAGTTCAAGATCGCGCCCGGCCCGGGGAAATCCTCGCCACGTGCCTCGCGATCTTCGTTGCGCTGATCGGTCGAGCCGGTCAACGTGATGTAAGTGCCCGCGATGTGGTTGTTGAAATCGTGTTCCATCGAACGCACCAGCGCCAGATGGTGCGCGATCTTGGCCGTCTGCGGCAGCTTTTCCCCCAGCCGCATGCCCGGCACACTGGTCTCGATGTTCGAGAACGGTCCACGGATTTGCTCGCTGGCTTGCGGCTTGGGATCGTACAGGTCGATGTGGCTCAGGCCGCCTTGCAACAGCAAAAAGATGCAACTTCGCGACGAGGCACCGGCGGCGCGATCTTTCGCTGGCGCTCCGAGGGCGGACGAACCAAACCCTGCCAGCACCGAAATGCCGCCGATGCGTAGTAGCTCGCGGCGGCTGCGCGACGGAGGGTGGGAAATCGCCATCGAATGCCAAGCGGGATACAGGTGGGAAATCGGGCGGTCAGCGGTAGCTCAGTGTAACGGCGAACATGGCAACCAGCCAAGCGATTTGATTCTTAACTGCCCTCTGCCCGCTGCCGTCTGCCGACTATTTGCTGCACAGTTTGTAAACCCGCAGGGCGTTGCTGCGGAGAAACTTCTCCTTGGCCTCGGGCTTCAGCGGCAATTCGCGGGCTTGCGCGGCGCATTTTTCCAGCGAGAGCATCGGGAAGTTGGTTCCGAACAGCACCTTGTCCGACCCGTAGGTGTTCATGAAATGCAGCAATTGCGGCGGGTAATATTTCGGCAGGTAAGCGCTCGTATCGATATAGACATGCTCATGTTTCCAAGCCAGGGCGATCATTTCATCGGTCCAGGGATAGCCAATGTGCCCTCCCAGGATGCGGAGTTCAGGAAACGTGAGCGCCACTTCGTCGATATAGGGGATCGGTCGGCCCGGCTCGGAAGGCATCAGCGGCCCGGTGTGCCCCACTTGTGTGCAAAACGGAATGTCGAGCTCGATGCACTTCACATAGAGCGGATAGTAGAGCTTGTCATTGGGCGGACGATTCCACAGCCAAGGGATTACGCGCAGCGCTTTGAAGCCCAGCTCGCGGACGGCGCGGTCCAACTCGCGCACCGCCTCGACCGGCTTTTCCAAATTGACGGTCGCCACCCCGACAAAGCGGTCAGGGTAAGCCGTGACGAATTCGCGGATGCGGTCGTTGCTCGTGATCGAAATGCCGGGCCGCGCCCAGGTCGTCATGCACAGCCGCTCGATACCGGCGGCGTCCATCATGCCCACCATTTCGTCGGCGCCGACGCCGGTTTCGAGCAAGTGCGTCGCTCCCGACTGGCGAAACAGCCGGGCAATCTCGGGCACCGATTCGAACATCTCCTTGATGGCCGGGTTGGCCCAGGCGTCGATAATTTGCGTTTGGCTCATCTGCGTTTGACTTGCGGACATACAGCCCTTTCGCGCCGTGCGTTGGAAAAAACTTCGCCCCTATCGTAGGGCGTGGTTCGTGGCTGACGCAAGCAAGCGCAACCTCGAATTGTTAAGCTGGCGGCCGATCGTGTGCCTGTTCTTGTCCGTTCTGTTCCAGGTGCGTTATGAATTCACTCGCCGGCCGCGTCGCGATTGTTACCGGAGGCACAAGCGGTATCGGCCGCGCCACGGCGTTGCTGCTCGCACGCTCGGGCGCCCGCGTGTTTGTGGGAGACCTTCGCGCGGATGCAGACCGAGAATCACTGTTTGCTGGCCTGCCGATACGCGTGGAGCAGTGCGACGTGCGCCAGGAAGCCGACGTGGCCCGGCTGGTGACGCTCGCCGTACAGCAAGAAAAGCGTCTGGACATTGTGGTTAGCAACGCCGGCATCGGCCTGGTGAAGCAGATTCCGGAAGTCACCGAGGCGGAATGGAACGCGGTGCTCGACACGAATTTTAAGGCGACGTTCCTGCTAGCGCGACAGGCCATTCCGCACTTGCGCACGTCGGGTGGGGGCTCGATCGTCGTCACGGCCAGCAATGCCGGCCTCCTGCCCCGCGCCCACGATCCGGTTTATTCGACGAGCAAATTAGCGGTGATGGGGCTGGTCAAAAGTCTGGCGCTGTGCCATGCACGCGATCGGATTCGCGTGAACGCTGTTTGTCCCGGCCCGGTCGGCGACACCGGCATGATGAACGCCGATCTCGCAGCGGCCGCGGATCCCGTTGCCACGGCCGAACGGTTTATTGCCGCCAGCCCACTGGCGCGAGCGTACGGTCGCATGATCACGCCCGAAGAAGTCGCGCAAGCGATTCTCTACCTGGTGAGCGACGCCGCGGCCATGGTCACCGGCACAGCGATCGCGATCGACGGCGGCAAGTCACTGGGCGTGCCGCCGGCGGAATAGGAAAGGTCGCGACCGGGCTTACCCCGCAGCGCAGAAAAGTTTCTCTAACTGGCAGCGACCAACCTCAATCGGCAGCATCTCTAAAGACATATTCGCATCTATTCATTGATGACGCATCGGG
>CAMFLN010000801.1 GCA_945957305.1 uncultured Planctomycetaceae bacterium
ATCACTGGACCAGCTCGTGCCGCCGACCAGAACCTTGGTGACCTCGGGACCTGTCGGTCCTGGCAAGGGGGTTAGCAGGAACGCGTGCCCCTCACCTTTGGCGTTGGTGCCATAGCCGACAATCTGCCCCGCGTTGTTGATACTATTGGCCTGCTCCAGGAGCCAGCCGGCCGAGGGCGGAATTAAGGCGTTCAAATCGGCCATGGCGCCGTTTTGATAAATGAAGGCATGATTCGAGCCGCCCGAGGTGACGAAGTGGCCGACGATTTGGCCATTGTCATTCACCGCGGCCGCGGCGCTTTGCCAACTGCCGTCGACGGTGCCCAGGTCATGCATGACGCCGTTGCTGTACGAAAAAGCAAGAAACGCTCCATGTCCGCGATCGGCATAGCCCACAACCTGGCCGAATGAATTGACACCGAACGCGTTGCTATACGTTCCCCCGGGCAACTGCCCCAAGTCGGCCATGATCCCTTTGCTATAGAGGAACGCATGGATGTTCGCCATCGTGTTCGAAGCGCCGGCGATCTGTCCACTGGCATTAATACTGTTGGCTGCGCTGAAAGTACGGTTGATCGTCCCCAGGTCTACTACCGCGCCATTGACGTACATCACCGCGTGATAGGCATCGCCTGGCAACGAGGACTGGCCAACC
The DNA here is from genome assembly GCA_945957305.1 of uncultured Planctomycetaceae bacterium. Lineage (GTDB taxonomy): Bacteria > Planctomycetota > Planctomycetia > Pirellulales > JACPPG01 > JACPPG01. The sequence continues at coordinate 656 of CAMFLN010000801.1, forward strand.
GCCACGCCACTGTCGTTGATATCCGTGGCGTAGCCTGTTGTACCGCCGGGCAAGACTCCCAATTTTTGCATGGCGCCGTTTTGATACAGGTAGCCATGTTCAACGCCGTTGGGCGCAGCGGAGTTGCCGACGATCTGCCCGTTGTTGTTAATCGCCGTGGCAATGCTGCTGGTATCGCCCGGTAGAGTGCCCAGGTCAATCATCTGGCCATTGCTGTACAGGAAGGCATGCGTCGAGCCGCCGCCGGTCGCTGAACTGCCTACGATCTGGCCGTTGTTATTGATGTCGTTGGCAATGCTGACATTGCCGCCTGCCAAAGTCCCCAGGTCAGTAACCATGTAGGAAACGGTCAATAGCCGCCGCTCTTCCAACGCTTCGAAGCCGATTTTTCTCGTAGTGCCGTACAGACTCTTGGAACCGTACCGGCTCGTGGCACTGCACAGACCCTGCGCGCAGAGTATTGGCCGTCGCATCATGCGTCCCGCCTCAGAATGCTGAAGATCGAACCCCACCCCCGCTGGCCGAGCGGGATTCTATCAGCATTGGGCAAACAGAAAGGAGCCCAAAACGCTTCCCGGCGACCTGACGCCATGATTGAAGCAGAGCCGGAGGGCAGAGTCCATTAAATTGCCAGCCAAATCGCCCGTTTTTTTGTCAATTAGGTCGGTAATCATGCTCAAAAACATGCCGACGACGCACGATTTCGCAACTAACAGCCTTTCGTTCCCTACTCCTACGATCGTGGTCTTCGTATCGTCGTGGTTTACCTTCCTGACCGAATAGGGCTTAACCACAAAGAAACGACGGCCACGACGATTCCTATGCTGTGTTGACTTGCATCACTAGTCATCACGGTTTCGAGGCATAGTGGTCAAGTCGCCTTCTTCGCCGTAGAGATAGAGATTACGTCGCGCCCGCCGCTGGCATCAGGTCTTCGAACATGGCTTCGACGAACTGGTCCGGATTGAACAGTGTCATGTCGTCGGCCGATTCGCCTACGCCGAGATATTTGACCGGCAGGCCGACTTGTTGGCGGATGGCGACAATGACACCACCTTTGGCTGTGCCGTCGATCTTGGCCAGCACGATGCCCGAGCATTTCACGGCTTCGCTAAAGCTTTTGGCCTGACTGATGCCGTTCTGGCCCGTCGTGGCATCAAGGACCAGCAGCACCTCGTGCGGAGCGCCGGGCACCTTCTTGCCGATCACGGTGTGGATCTTCGTCAGTTCCTTCATCAGGTTCTGCTGTGTTTGCAATCGACCGGCTGTATCGACGATGCAAATGTCAGCGCCCACCTCGACGGCACGCGTGACAGCACGATGCGCGACGCTGGCCGGATCGCTCCCCTCTTCGCCCGTGACAATTTCGGCGCCCAGCCGTTCGGCCCAAATCGTGAGTTGCTTCACGGCGCCCGCGCGGAACGTATCGCCCGCACCCAGGACGACTTTTTTACCCTGTGCGATGAAGGTTCGCGCCAGCTTGGCGATCGAGGTCGTCTTGCCAGCGCCGTTGACGCCCGCCACCATCACGACCGTGGTCCCGGTATCCGCGAAGCGGATCGGCTGCTCGGGCTGTTTGAGCAGCTCTTTGAGCTTGCGCTTCAGGCTGCCGACAACGTCCTCCATGTGCACGACGCGGCCGCGGAATTCGCTGCGCACTTCGTCGATGGCTTGCTGGGCCGAGGCGACACCCATGTCGGTCTTGATCAGGATTTCCAACAGCTCGTCGAGGAACGCGTCGTCGACCAACCGACCTTCGCTTTTGAACAGGTCGCGAATGTCGGTGTTCAGGATGCGCGTGGTCTTTTTCAGGCCGGCGCGAATCTTGGCGAAAAATCCAGCCTTCTTCGGAGGCTCGTCGGCCACCTCGGGCTCGGCCGGCGCCGGGGGAGGGGGGGATTTCGCGGGGGGAGCGGCCGTTGCCAGGCGGTCAGCCATCAGCACGGTCTGTTCCTTCGGGCCAATACGCACGGTGCCCGTGGTGGGACCTTGCGCGTCGGGCGCGGGGGGCGTTGGTTCCGGCTGCGGCGGCGTCGCTTCCGGCTTTTTTTTGAATCGATCGAGAAAACCCATGTTCCTGTCCTGGCTCGTATCTTTCGCTATTTTTCGAGCCGCTTGGCGAGGGAGGTCGGCCAAGCGGGAATGTTCAATTGGGGCACGGTCGC
>CAMFLN010000802.1 GCA_945957305.1 uncultured Planctomycetaceae bacterium
CCTTTGCCTCGTGCCAGCATTTCGAGACCGGGTATTACACCGCGTATGAGCACATGCTCAAGGACGATCTCGACCTGGTGCTGCATTTGGGCGACTACATCTACGAAGGTGCCGGACGCGATGAACGCGTGCGTAAACATTTGGGCGGAAAGATCCAGTCGGTCGAAGACTACCGCAATCGCTATGCCCAGTATCGCGGCGATCCCGCGCTGCAGGCGATGCACGCCGCGGCGCCGTGGATCGTGACCTGGGATGACCACGAGGTCGAGAACAATTATGCCGGCCCCCACCCCGAAGATCTGAAAGTCGCGCAAGAGGATTTTCTCAAGCGCCGGGCGATCGCCTACCAGGTCTATTACGAAAACATGCCCCTGCGCCGCAGCAGCTTGCCGCACGGCCCGGACATGCAGCTCTATCGTCGCGTGCCGTTTGGGCAGCTGGCCGATTTTCATGTCCTCGATACGCGGCAATATCGCACCGACCAACCGTGCGGCGACGGGCACAAGAAACCGGACGCGACCGTTTACGATGAGAAGTGCACGATCCTGGGCGACGCGCAGCGGCAATGGCTCGAAGAGGGCCTGTCCAAATCAGCCGCCAAGTGGAACGTACTGGCGCAGCAAGTGATGATTGCCCGCATCGATTATGCGGTGGGGGATGTCGAAGTTCTCGACATGGACAAGTGGGCTGGGTACGAGGCCGATCGCCGTCGCCTGCTGAATTTTCTCGCCGACCGCAAACCACCGAATCCCGTTGTGCTCACCGGGGACATTCACACGAATTGGGCCTGCAACTTGACGACCGACTTTCAGAAGCCCGAGGCGCGACCCGTGGGCGTCGAGTTCGTGGGGACGTCGATTTCGTCGTCCGGAGACGGCCTGCGCGTGCCGCGCAATCACGACCACATGCTGGCCGAGAATCCGTTCGTCAAGTTCTACAACGCCGAGCGCGGATACGTGCGCTGCACGGTTTCACCGCGCGAGTGGCGCACCGACTACCAGGTGGTGGAATACGTCACGCGCCGCGGAGCGCCGGCGGTGACGCGGGCGTCGTTTGTCGTCGAAGACGGCCAGCCGCGTTTGAACAACGCCTGATATCTTCGTCATGGCGGTGGCGAACGGACGCATCGTTCCAGGAGCGGATTCGGATGGAACCTCGTATCAGTCTTGTGACGCTCGGCGTCGCCGACCTGGAACGATCGCTGCGCTTTTACCGCGATGGGCTGGGATTTCCCACGACGTGGACCGCCGACAAGGGAGTGATCTTCTTCCAGACGGCAGGGACGCGTCTGTCGCTCTATCCCTACGACAAGCTCGCCGAGGACGTGTCCGAATCCTTTCGCACGCCTCGGCCGAAATTCTCCGGCATTACCCTCGCACATAATGTGCGCCAGAAAGATGAAGTCGATCAGCTCCTGACCGCGGCCGCGCAGGCTGGCGCAAAGATCGAAAAGCCCGCCCAGGATACATTCTGGGGAGGCTACAGCGGTTATTTCTCAGACCCCGACGGTTACTTGTGGGAAATCGCCTGGGGCGCTTTCCCCTTTCTCGCGGATGGCTCGCTCGACATTCCCTGACGCTCGCCGCGATTCAATCCGCCACGCCAATAGAGATAGCATCGTCCTAGCACGGAAAAAAATATGAACGCGCATGAAGTCATCAAATTCTCACTCGGATCGGCCGCGCACGTCGTTACCAGCCTGTTGGAAGATCTCTCTGACGCGGACTTGCTCCGCCGACCGGCACCCGGTTGCAACCACATCAACTGGCAGCTGGGACATTGCGCCGCGGGGGAGCATCTGGTTGTCGAACGCGAGCTACCGGGCAGCATGCCTCCATTGCCCCCCGGTTTCGCCGAAAAATATACCGGCGAAACCGCGCATGTCGACGATCCCGCGCGCTTGGCCAACAAGGCCGAATTGATGCGCGTCTTCAACGAGCAGCGCGCCGCCACTCTGGCGGCACTCGACAAGTGCTCGGCCGAAGATCTCGACAGGCCTTGCCCTGGTTGGACGCCGACACTCGGCGCGATGTTCGCCGGGATGGGAAGCCTGCACTGGCTGATGCACGTGGGCCAATGGACCGTCGTGCGCCGTCAACTGGGGCGATCGCCGCTGTTCTAATTGGATCGTGCGGTGGCGGCGCGCGCCGCGGCTTTGGGCTGGCGCGTGGCGGACGCTTGCGCGGCCGAAGCATTGCTACTAGCCCCGATGCGATAGAGGGCCGCGTCCGTGCGTGCGAATATCGCCTGGTCCGCCGTGGCCAGTGAAGCCAACATTCGCCCGTCGAGCTGGTTCTCGGCCAGTTTTTCGGGTTTTTTGCCGGCGGCAATCACGGTCGTCAGACCTTCCTCGCTGGTAATGTAGATGCGGCGATCGACAGCCAGCGGCGATGCGGAGAAATTTCCGCGCAAGCGCATCTGCCAGTGCTGCTTACCCGTGCGCGCGTCGACGCAGCTGACTACGCCTTGATCGCTGACCAGGTACAACTCGTCCCCCACCACCAGCGGCGATGGATCGTATGGGATTCCGCGGCGCAACGTCCATGCAGCGTCGGCCAGGGAAACCTCGCCCTGCGACTGCGCCTTCACGGCATATAGCGCGGTGGAGGTATATCCCGAGGAGACAAAAATCAATCCGTGATCGACGACCGGCCGCAGCACGACCGAATCTCCTCCGTGCCGCAGACGCCAGACTTCGCCGCCGGTGGCCGCATCATAGGCGGTGACCTCTCCGGAGCCAGGACTGACGACCTGCGCTTTTCCGCCGACGGAAATGAGCAGCGGCGTCGCATAGCCGGCCTTGCCCGCGACACCATC
>CAMFLN010000803.1 GCA_945957305.1 uncultured Planctomycetaceae bacterium
GGCTATGGCTACCTGCGCACAGCGGGGGAGCATACAGAGCCAGGGTTGAAAGTTGCCTTGATCCAGGGCTCGGTCGATACCGAAATGAAGACCGATCCCACCCAGGTTCGCCAGATCCACGAGCAGTATCTGGCGCTCACCGGCCGCGCTGTGCGGCAACATCCCGACGTCGATTTGATCGTCTGGCCCGAGACGATGTTTCGTGAACCACTCCGGCTTCACACGCCGGACGTCTATCCGCCAGCGGGTCAGGACTGGACGCGTGCCGACCTGGAGCGCGCTGCCGAAGAGCTGCAAATGGCCCTGAACTACATGGCCGAGCGCTTCAAAGTCCCCCTGCTCTTGGGCATGGATACGATTGTCTACGGACCTGGCGAGGTGCATCGCTACAACTCGGCCGTGTTGGTGGATCGCGCGGGACAAGTCGTCAACCGCTACGACAAGATGCGGCCTGTGATGTTTGGCGAGTACGTGCCGCTGGCGTCCTTCTGGCCCTGGCTGTACCGACTCACGCCGCTGGCCGATGGACTGGAACCGGGGACGGCGCCCCAGGCGATGACCGTGGGCGGTGTCAAGATTGCACCGAACATCTGCTTCGAAACGCTGCTGCCGCATTTCATTCGCGGCCAGGTATCCCAGCTGCGCGCCGCCGGCGACGAGCCGGACGTGCTGGTCAATTTGACCAACGACGGCTGGTTCTGGGGTTCAAGCGAATTAGACCTGCACCTGATGTGCGGCGTTTTCCGGGCCGTCGAATGTCGCAAGCCGTTGGTGATTGCGGCCAATACCGGCTTTTCGGCCGCAATCGATGCCGACGGGCGAATCCAGGCACAAGGCCCCCGCCGCGACACCGACGTCGTCTTTCACGCCGTCGAGCGTGACCGGCGCCGGAGCCCCTACGTCTCCTGGGGAGACACAGGGAGTGGAGCCTGTCTGCTCTTCGGCGTGATCGTCGGCGGTGCCGGTCTGTGGCGCCGGCGGCGACGCTAGCAGCGGTTTGGCCGGCTGAATCGCCGGCTGATCACGATTACGACGAATAGAGGGGCCGGGCATTTAGCCCGTAATGCCCATTTTGCCGTTTTCCGCCGAGTCGTAATTGACGCAGACTCACCGGCGTAGCTATAGTAGAAGCCTAGTCGCGATCGGTCATATCTCGTTTCGTACACGGATGTTCGGTAGTCTGGCTCGACATCCGCGCCAGCTCAGACCAAGATGGATTTCGGGGTCGCGTGTCCTAAGAGTCCGCAGGTCTTCTGAGCAGAGTTAGAGGCCCGATCGATGAACCTCGTCGGAAAAATCTTTGTGGTGCTCATCATGTTGATGAGCTTCGTCTTCATGGGATTTGCGGTTGCGGTGTACGCAACGCATCAAAACTGGGAACGTATCGTCAATCTTCCGCGCAAGGACGCTACCAGCGGACAACCCGTCGGTCTGCGGATTCAGCGTGACGAAGCACGGGCCGAGCGTGAGCGCCTGGCCGGAGAAAAGGCCGCTGTCGAGGAACGGGCGAAGACCGAGCTCGCCGCGCGGCAGGCCCGTCTCGCGCAACTCGAGACCGAGGCCAAGGAGCTACGCACCGAGCATGATGCGCTGGTGAACGAACATGCCAAGCTCGTCCAACAAGCCCGCGAAGCCGTGGCCGCAATGGAAAGCACGCAGCAGACCTTGGCGGCTATGCGGAAGGAAATCGACGTCTTGCGCACCGACATCCGCACGGCCCAGACCGAGCGCGACGAGCAATTCAAGAACTTCGTCAAGCTGACAGACGACTACAACCAATCGCAGAACGAGCTGAAGCGTTTGCAGGCGCAGACCATGACCTTGTCTGAGCAAATCACACGCTACGAAGGTGTTGCCCGCCGTTTGAACATCAACCTCAACGTCCCGCCCGAGAACGTCAAGCCAACGCTCGACGGGCTGGTGCTCGCCGCCAACAAGGACGGGCTGGTGGAGATCTCGCTCGGCTCGGACGATGGTCTTGAGCGGGGGCACACGCTGGAAGTCTTCCGCGGATCGCGTTACCTGGGCCGCATCGAAGTCTTCCAAACCCATCCTGACAAGTCGGTCGCCAAAGTACTGCCGAACTTCCGTAAGGGTCCCATCGAGAAGGACGACCATGTCGCAACTCGGTTCAACTGATAAAGGACCCGGCATTCCGGTCCACAAGCCACGGCCCGATATTTACACGGTGCTGTTGGGCCTGTCGCTGTTGGCGATCATCATTGCCATTACCCTGCTCGCGCTGGAACTCGGCCGCTATGGCTGGGATTACAAGGCCAACAGCGTGCGGATGTCGATGAACACGCCGGCTCAGCAACAGCGGGCGACGATCGAGGAATACGTCACGGTTTAACTCGCTGAGGACAGCTGCCACGAGCGACGCAACGGATTGCGACGCTGAGTTCCAAAACTTTTTCATGATCGCGGGCAAGGATGCTGGAGCGATTTCTCGGACTGCTGGGCTCTGACCTGGCCATCGACCTGGGCACCGCCAATACGCTTGTGGGCGTGGCGGGCGAAGGGGTCATTCTCGACGAGCCTTCGGTCGTGGCTGTCGAAGATGGGACCACGCGCGTCGTCGCGGGGGGACGTGCCGTGGGGCACCTCGCCAAACAGATGTTGGGGCGCACCCCCGGTTCGATCAACGTCGTGCGCCCCCTTGCCGCGGGAGTCATCACCGATTTCGAACTGTGCGAAGCGATGCTACGCTACTTCATTCGCAAAGCCGCGCGGACAACTCCCGGCATTCGGCCGAACGTGGTGATTGCCGTTCCGGGCGGGATCACGCAGGTCGAAAAACGCGCCGTGTTTAAT
>CAMFLN010000804.1 GCA_945957305.1 uncultured Planctomycetaceae bacterium
GCGGCAGGACGCGGGTAACTCTGCTCCGGGCATCGCGTCAATCGGTGGATGTGTCGTGCGGGTCATTTGCCAACTCGTCTTCATCGATCAGCAACGGGCGTGGCGGGGGCGTGGGGACTCGTACGGGCACTCGCGACGGCGGCGTCAGGCGTGCCCAGCGACGCACCATGCGGCCCCCCAGAATCACGAGCACGATCAGGCCAACTCCTAACAGGATAATCGCCAGCAGCGCCAGCAGCAGCGTCGCCCGGGTCAGTGGAGCAAGCTCAGGGCCCCGCAAGGCCGGTATACCTGCCCCCCCGCCTCCCTCGGCCAGTAACCACGTAAATAATCCGGTGGGGGCGTTGTGAGCACGCAGACAAATTGCCAGCCAAGTCACGAGGCCTTTGCCCGCGGTAGTTACCATCGCAAGTCCGCGCGCGGGTTAACGGGATGCTCTTCGCAGATCGCGCGAATCTGGTCGAGTTCGACCTTTGACAACGATTTGGGCAGCACGATCGAGATTTCGGCGTACAGGTCCCCAGGCGTTTTGCCGGCTTTGGCCACGCCATGCCCTTTGATGCGCAGTTTCGTCCCACTCGATGTGCCCGGGGGAATGCGCAACGACACGGTGCCTTTGGGTGTAGGGACGTCAACTTTGCCCCCTTCCGCCGCCTCGATCAGGGTCACCGGGACGCGTACGTCCAGATCGTCACCGCGCCGGCGAAAGAAAGCGTGCGGCGCAACGTGAATCGTGATCAGAATATCGCCGTTGGCGCCGCCGTCGGGGCTGGGTTCCCCCTGTCCGCGCAGTCGAATCTTTTTGCCTTCCTCGATGCCGGCCGGAATTTTTATGTTGATCGTGTCGACCTTACCCGAGGCACGCTGCACGCTGACTTGTGCCTGACCTCCCAGCACGGCCGAATGAAACGGAACCTCGAGTTCGCTCTCCAGGTCGGCGCCGGGCGTTTTCTGGGCGCGGCCCCGGCGCGCCTGTTTGCCGCGTCCGCCAAGGTTGCCGAAAATGCTTGCAAAGCCCCCTTCCTCGCCGCCGCCGCCAAAGCGGTCGCCGAAGAATTGCGAAAAGTCAAAATTCTCGACGTCGGGACCCGCCGTGGCTGAGCGCCATTGCGCGCCTGGCTGCGGGCCGGCGGCCCCGGCGTTCTCGAACGAACTGCCGTAGCGATCGTACATCTCGCGCTTCTTCGGATCGTTCAACACGTCGAAGGCGCTTTGCACCTCTTGAAACTTCTGCTTGGCCGTTTTGTCGTCGGGGTGCAGATCGGGATGGTATTTCCGCGCCAAGCGGCGGTAGGCCTTTTGAATGTCGGCCGGCGAAGCTTCGCGGGGAACTTCCAGTGTCTTGTAATAATCCTCAGCCATGCGATACCGTCGAGTGCAATGTCGTCAAAAAGGTGTCAGTCGCGCCATAGCCGGGGCCTGACGGCTTCCATTCTAGCGCGAGTGCCGATTCTTCAGCAAGTTGCCGTCTGCTCGGCCGAATCCCGCCGCTGCAGGAACTGTTGGTGGGAGCCGCTAATACGAATTGGTACACTTGTCGCAGCCGAGTCGTCGGCTCCTCGTCTTCGCCAGAGTTTTCGCTCGCCCCCATTACTCGAAATTAGGACAGTCACCATGCTTAGTGCGCGCAACCAGGTGCCCGGACAAGTCACGGCCGTGAAACTCGGCGCCGTCGCGGCGGAAGTCGTGATTTCGGCCGGAGGCATTGAAATCGTCGCGGCCATTACACGTGCGTCCGCTGAGCGGATGAATCTCGCGCCGGGAGATCGAGTCACAGCGATCATCAAAGCCTCGGATGTCATGATCGCCAAGGATTAGCCGGCCGGCGAAGAAGGGCCTCACGCGAACTTCATGTCGTCGGACGTTTGGGGGCTGCTTTTGCCATGATTTCCAGGAACCGCTGCGCCTGTGGTGAAAGGAATTTTCCGCGGCGGGTGACGACTCCGTAGCGCCGTGTGGGGAAGTACTTCTTCATTGGGATCGCCGATAAAGCTTCTTTGCCCGTCAGGCACAAGCTGGCCACGATCGAAATCCCCAGGCCCAACTCGACGTAGCGTTTGATCACTTCCCAACCGCCGGCTTCGAGCTTCACGTGATACTTCAGCTTGTGCTTGTGGAAGACGAAGTCCACGACGCGCCATGTGGCCAGGTGCCGCGGCGGCAGGATCAACGGGTGGGCCGCGATGTCGCGGATCGACACTTCCTTCTTCTTGGCCAGGGGGTGGTCGCGCGCGGTGATCAGCATTGGTTCGGCCGCGAACATATCGCGATAGTCCATGCCTTCGCCTTCCTCGGTCATCGGCCCCACGGCGAAGTCGACCTGGTCAGCGCGCAACATCGCCACGCCGTCACGTCCCGTCACGTTGTGTAGTTTCAGTTCAATGGCCGGATAGCGATCGGCAAATTCCTTGACAAACGGCGGTAACAAATAGAGCAGGGTCGATTCGCCGGCGGCGATGTCCAGACGCCCCGCTTCGATGCCGCCGCGCCGGGCCGCGAATTTCTCCCCCAACGCGTCAATGCCCTCCACCAGCGGCAGGGCCAGTTCATAAAGATTTTTCCCTTCGGGGGTGAGCGTGATGCGCGGGCCGCGCCGTTCGAACAGAGCGGTTTTGAGCTCGCGCTCGAGGGCTTGGATCTGGAGCGAAACCGTCGGCTGGCTGAGAAACATGCGCTCGGCCGCCTTCGAGACGCTTCCCTCCTGCGCCGCGAAACAAAAGCTCCGCAGTTGCGGCAAGCGGCTCCCTTTGTAAGCGTGCGTCAGTCGTCGCGTGGGCATGGCAAATCTCGTTCTCGGCCGAGTATTGGTC
>CAMFLN010000805.1 GCA_945957305.1 uncultured Planctomycetaceae bacterium
GTCGAAGAGGTCGAATCGTTGCAATCAATGCTACACGCCTTTGCCGATGTGCGCGTTCCGCCCGGCGAGAATCCCTTGGAGGACATCACGGGCGAGCTATTCGATATTGAAGTCGAAATCGAGCTGGGCGATGCAGCTCGTTGCGGCTTTGACGTGCGCGGAATACCCGTAACGTACGACGTCGGCCGGCAAGAAGTGGTGTGCGGCGGCCATAAAGCGCCGCTCCGCCCCGAAGAAGGAGTAATTCGTCTGCGGCTGTTGGTCGATCGTGGTTCGATCGAACTGTTCTGCAACGGCGGGCTGGTGGCGATCTCGGCAGGCGTTAGACCTGCCGCGGATAATAAATCGCTCAAGTTTTTTGCCGAAGGGGGCGCCGTCCGCCTGCCGTCGATGACGGTTTGCGAATTGCGCTCGGCCTGGGGTGAATTGCAGGCCGCGCGCCGGACGCAGCGTGTCGCCCTTCCGCGGTCAGCGCCTACGCCGCTGGTGGAACAGTCGCGGCCGTAACGTCGGCCGTTTCTTCTCCCGCTACGCAGGTCGCCAGGACCAGATCCCCCGTGACGTTAAGCACGGTTCGGCACATGTCGCACAGCCGATCGACCCCCAGGATGATCGCGATTCCTTCCGGCGGCACGTTGACGCTGCGCAAGACGATCATGATCAGGGGGATCGAACCGCCGGGAACTCCGGCCGTGCCCACGCCGGCCAGGATCGACATCAGCACGACCTTGATCTGCTGGGCAAAGGTCAGGTCCTGATTGAACACTTGCGCCAGAAAGAGAACCACGACCCCTTCGTACAGGGCCGTTCCGTTCTGGTTGCCCGTCGCGCCCACGGTCAGCACGAAGCGCGAGATTTCAGGCGGCAACCGCAGTTTCTCGCGCGCCACGCGCAGGGAGATGGGGAGCGTGGCGTTCGAACTCGACGTGCCAAAGGCCGTGAGCGCCGCATCCGAGATGTCGCGAAAGAACTGCCACGGGTTGCGTCGCGCCACGCCCAACAGCACGAGCGAGTAAACGACGAACATCTGCAGCGCCAGGCCCACGACGACCGTGGCCACGAACCAGAACAACGTGACGAGCACGTCCGGGCCTTGCCGGGCCGTGATGCCAAAGACCAGGCACGCGACGCAGTACGGCGCCAGCCGCATGGCGATCCCGATGACCGTCATACTGACGTCGAATGTTCCTTCGAGAAAAGACACCAGCGTGCCGGTCCGCTCGGGAGTCATGGCCAGGGCCACGCCCAGCATCAAGGCAAAGAACATCACGGCCAGCATGCCGTTTCCCTTCGAACTGCCGTCGACGGCGCCGGCCATTTCCTGCAGCGGGTTCTCGGGAATGATGTCCAGTAGCGTGTTGGCGAGCGACTTCGCTTCGTCCGCTTTTTTCTCGGCGCTGGCGACATCCTTGGCGTATTGGGCCAGCAGTTGACTACGTTGCTCGTCAGATAGCCGACCGCCAGGGTTGATCAGGTTGACGATGCCCAGTCCGATGGCGACCGACGAAGCCGAGAGGATCAAGGTAAAGATCAACGTTCGCGCGCCGACGCGTCCCAGGCGGCGCAGGTCTCCCAATTCGAGCACGCCCAGCGCCAGGGCCGAAATCACCAGCGGTAGCACGACCATGAAGACCAGACGCAGGAAGACCCGGCCGATCGTGTCGGTAACTTCCAGCACTTTGCCCAGGTCTAAGTGCTCGCTGAAGTAATTGGCGATTCCGCCTAACACCGCGCCGATTACCAGCCCGATCAGGATCCGCGTATGCAGCGGCAAACGGCCATTTTCGTTTTTCGCGGGCGGTTCGGAGTGGGTTTGCGGAACCTGGGGAGCGTCCGTTGTCATGCGGATTGCAAGGCCTCGGCGGGTTGAAACACGACAGTTCTTCCGAGAATCGTCAGGTCGGCGACATTGTATCCGGCGCGATCCCTATTCGCACTACCGGCTCGACGAAGAGCGCAGTACACTCGAAAACCAAGTCCGTTGGCTGACGATGTCCCTCAAGGCGCACGAATTCGCATGGAATTCTTGAAATACCCGATCGATCTGGTGCTCCATTTCGACGACCACTTGCTCGACTTCATCGAGAAATATGACAACTGGACGTACCTGATCCTGTTTCTGATTATTTTTTGCGAAACAGGCTTGGTCGTGACGCCAATTTTGCCGGGCGATTCGCTGTTGTTTGCGGCCGGCGCGTTTGCCGCGGTCGGCAAACTGAACATTGGCGGGCTATTCGCCTTGCTGGGCGTCGCGGCTGTGGCCGGCGATGCGGTGAACTATGCGATCGGCAACTTCATGGGACCCAAAGTCCTGGCGCGAGACGGGCGTTTTCTGAAAAAGAAATATCTCGATCGCACGCACCAGTTCTACGAAAAATACGGCGGTAAGACGATCATCCTGGCCCGCTTCGTGCCGATCGTGCGCACCTTCGCGCCGTTCCTGGCAGGCGTGGGCAGCATGTCGTACCGGCAGTTTGCCACTTACAACATCATCGGAGCCGTGCTGTGGATTTCGCTGTGCTTGTTCAGCGGCTATTTTTTCGGCCGCATCGAATGGGTGCAGAAGAATTTCGAAGTCGTGCTGCTGGCAATTATCTTTGTGTCGATCCTGCCGGCGCTGTTCGAAGTGTGGCGCGCCTGGCGGCAGGGTGAGCCGCATGCCGAAGCGCCGGCCATACCGCCGGCGGGGGACGTCGACGGGTAATAGCGCGCGACAATCGGTCACTAGGGCATCGTCAAAGCCTGATTTTCGGTTGGGGGTGCCATGGCCACGCTCGACGTGGCCATGCCGAAGCGTCGAGAGGACACC
>CAMFLN010000806.1 GCA_945957305.1 uncultured Planctomycetaceae bacterium
CTTTTAACTTCTATCCGCCGTAGCCGCTGTATCGTTTGAAACCCTGTCGCAAGGTCCAGCGGCTGGCGAAGATGAAAAACACCACCCAGCCGACCTGCACGGCAAGTCCCGTCAACAGGGCGCTCCCTGTGATCTTTCCCAAAAATACCGCCACCGGGAAATATGCCAGATACGCGATCGGCAGGAAGCTGATGATATCTCGTGCAACTTCAGGCAGGATGTCGATCGGAAACATCTGCCCCGAGAAGAAGAAGCTGAACAACTGGTAGACAAACAACAACGAGCTGACTTCCAGAATCCAAAAGCCGATCATCCCCAAGGTGGCTTCCAGGAAAAACCCCAGCAAGAACGACAGCACTAGAGACACGAGAAAGACCGCCATCGTGCCCGCGTCGGGCCAGCCCGAGAAAAATTCGCGGCACAGGTAAAAGACCAATGCAAATGGCACAAACGCCACCAGGTAGTAGACCAACTTGTGGGCCAACCGGCTCAGCAGATAGTAGCCGATCATATCGATCGGTTGGATCATGTACTTTTTGATCTCGCCGTTGCGGATTTGCAGCGCAATTGTCGACGCCAAACCCGGCATACTGGAGAACGCCCGGCTGATGTTGGTCAGCAGCAGGTAGGCGACCATCTCGTTGTACGTGTAACCCGCCAGCGTTTTGCTACCACCTGCCGCATAGATCGCGCTCCACAGAAACACCTGTGTCACGAACGGCAAGAAGCGCATCAGCGTGCCGAGCGCAAAATCCGCCCGATAGACCAGCCGCTCTTCCAGGCTGATCTTCAGGATTGTCCACCATGTTAGAACGCGGGCGTACACGCTAGGGGGACCTCATGGCTGTCGTCTAAATCGCTGTGTTTTGCGGGGGGGCGCCTGCGGCGCACCCGCTAAACGGTTCGGACGCGTCATCCTAACCGTCCGCGGTAGCGTGCCATTTACTTCACTGCTGCATTCTTCACTGACCGCTGCCGGCTGTCCTCAGCCGACTTCTTCACACCGGCGCTGGTTCGCCGGCCGTGGAAAACATTTCCGCGATCACTTCTTCCAGCGGAGGATCTTCCACGCTCACGTCCTCGATGGTGTGCTTGGACAGAATGCTGCTGAGCACCTCGGCGACCTCGCGCCGCTCGACGCGCAGTTTGACTTTCGGCGCCTGCTCTTCGATCACTTGTCCATAACGCGACAGATCGCCAGGCAGCCGGTCTTCTTCGTCCGAAAACAGCAGCGTCACAACCTTGTGGCTGCTGAAGCGATCGACAATGCCCGACAGTGAGCCGTCGTAGATGATCTGTCCATGCGCGATAATCACCACACGTTTGCACAGCGCCGCCACGTCCTTCATGTAGTGGCTCGTGAGCAGGATCGTGATCTTGCGCAACTGTTGGTAGTGGCGCAGGAACGTTTGGATGTTGTGCTGGGCAATCACATCCAGGCCGATCGTCGGCTCGTCGAGAAACAGTACCTCGGGCGAATGCAACAGGGCCGCGATCAGCTCCATCTTCATGCGCTCGCCCAGTGACAACTCGCGCACCGGCTGTTGCAGCAATCGGCCGACGCCGAGCAGTTGCACCAACTCGTCGCGGGTGCGCTCGAAAGCCGCGGGCTCGATCATGTAGATCTGTTGATGCAGGCGAAAGGACTCTTGCGCCGGCAAGTCCCACCACAATTGGTTCTTCTGCCCCATCACCAGTGCAAAGCGGCGACGGTAGGCGTTCTCGCGCTTCCAAGGGACATGTCCCATGACATGCGCCGTGCCCCCCGTAGGCGTGATCACGCCCGAGAGCAACTTCAGGGTCGTGGTCTTACCGGCGCCGTTGGGCCCGAGAAAGGCGACGAATTCCCCCTGTTCGACGCGCAGGTCAATCCCGCGCACGGCCTCGACCGTGCGGTACTGACGGCGAAACAGCCCGCGAACCGAGGCGCCGAGCCCCTCGCGCTTTTGGTAAACCCGATAGGCCTTTTTCAGGCCGGAAATTTCTATGATCGACGACATGCAGGGGGATTATAGGGCGGAGCGCGCAGAAAATCGAACCGGGCGAGTGATCGCGCTAGGGGGAGCAAGCCGCGTGGCTAGACCAGGGCGTTGATCGGCGCGCCTTCAGGCAGCAGATGGACCGGTCGGCCGGAGAGGTCACGCACGGTCGCCGCGGGATCGATTCCCAGAAATTGGTACATCGTCGCAAAGATGTCGCCCGGTGTGACCGTGCCAGCTACGGGACTGTCCCCCTGAGCACTACTGGCGCCATACGCCCCGCAATGACGCAAGCCTCCGCCGGCCAGCAATACTGAAAAGACATTGCCCCAGTGGTCGCGGCCTGCCGCGGCATTGATTCGCGGAGTGCGCCCGAATTCGCCGATGACCAGCACCAGCACCTCATCCAGCAGGCCGCGCTCTTCGAGGTCCCCCACCAGCGCCGCGATGGCTCGATCGAGCGGCGGTAACTTGCTGCGCATGGCGGGTTCGATGTTGTCGTGGTTGTCCCAGCCCACGTCGTGCACCGTGACGAAAGGAACGCCGGCCTCGACAAACCGCCGCGCCAGCAAAGTGCATTGGCCGATCCGCGAGCGGCCGTAGCGCTCGCGCGTGGCGTCGCTCTCCCGCTCGATTTGAAAGGCCGCCTGGGCGCGGCTGCCGGTGATTAGGTTAAACGCCTGTCGGGTGAATGAATCGATCCCCGCCATCTCGCCCCGTTGGTCGATATCGCGTTGCAAGCCATCCAACTGGTGGACCAGCGACAGCCGATCGTCGAGCCGTACTTTGTCCATGCCGTTTTCGACAGCCAAGTTCGGCACGCGAAATTG
>CAMFLN010000807.1 GCA_945957305.1 uncultured Planctomycetaceae bacterium
CCGAATGGCCTTTGGTGTCAGTCATTATCCGCACCTACGCCGGGCGCCTCGGCTATTTGCGCGAAGCCGTGCGGAGCGTGCTGAATCAAACCTATCCAAACATTGAGTTGATAGTCGTCGAAGATGGCGTGACGCGCTTCGCGCAGGACTTCTTGCGCGAGTGCCAGCAGTCGTCGCGGGTCACCATCGGCTATTGCTCGATTCCGAAAGCCGGACGCTGCCGTGCGGGAAACGAAGGCCTGGCGTGGGCCCAGGGCGAGTACATTGGATTTCTGGACGACGATGATTTCTTCTTTGCGGACCACCTCGAAACACTGATCAACGAGTTGCTGGAGAAGCCGCGTTACGCCGCGGCCTACTCGACCGCCTGGGAAGTGGCGACCCAGGTCGAATCGCTCGACCCGCTGCGGTACCGCGAGATCATGCATCAGATGATTCACCGGCAGCCGTTTAACCGTCCCTTGCTGTGGCAGCGAAACTATATCCCCATCCAGTCAGTGGTGTTTCACCGCAGCTTGTACGAGCGGCACGGCGGCTTTGCCGAGGATTTGGAGTTGCTCGAAGACTGGAATCTGTGGACGCGGTTTTCGCTGGCCGACGACTTTCTCTTTGTGGACAAGACGACCTCGGGCTATCGGGTGCCAGCCAGGACGGACGAGCAAGTCCGCCGTTCCAAGCGCTTTCAAGACTACTACCCCATTGCCAAGCGCAAGCAAGCCGCGATGCGGGTGGAACTCGATCTGCAAAGCTTCGCGCAAATGTGCCAAGAGTTACAGCAATGGAATCTTCCCCCGGCGTCGCTCCCGCAGCGCGCCTGGCGCTACCTGCGCACCCGCGGCGTGCGAGCGACTCTCGTTCGTGCCGTGCGCGAGGTGTTCCACCGCCTGAGGATTGAGTAGTTGCTCTCACCGCTTAAGAAAGTGCCCCTGTAATCCCCGCTCGCTCCGCCCCGCGACCCTCCGCAGGAAAAGAATCGATGTTCAATCCTCTCGTGCATTCGACCGGCTTGAGTTATCCGCACCGCATTGTCTCTTCGGCGTGGATCGAACACGTCCCCTTCGGGATGACGATTGTCGAGCTAATGCAACCGCGGCTGCTGGTCGAACTGGGGGTGTACCTTGGCGTTTCGTACTGCGGATTTTGCCAGGCGATCGATCAACTCGGACTTGAGACGCGCGCCTTCGGCATCGATACGTGGGAGGGGGACGCCCACAGCGGCTACAACGACCCTGCAATTCTCGACGAGTTGCGGGCTTACCACGACCCACTGTACGGCCGCTTCTCGAGCTTGCTGAAAAGCAAATTCCACGACGCGCTCGACTGCTTCGACGAGGGGTCGATCGACCTGTTGCACATCGATGGCTATCACACCTATGAGGCCGTCCGCGAAGACTACAGCAGTTGGCTGCCGAAGATGAGTTCACGCGGCGTAATGATGTTTCATGATATCCGCGCGCGCCTGCCAGGCTTCGGCGTGTGGCGATTGTGGGAGGAAATCGAGGCACGCCACCCAACGTTTGCCTTCGATCATCAGTATGGATTGGGGATTGCGGCCGTCGGAAGCGAGATACCCGAGGGGCTGGCGGGCCTGTTCGCTGCACCGGCCGAGGAGCGCAGCAAGATCCGGCTCTATTTCTCGCAGTTGGGACAGCGCTTGTCGGCGCGCTTATTGACTGATTCGCATGACGCCCGGCTGCGCGAACTTGAGGCGCTTCTTAAGTCGCAAGCGCCGGACCAGGCGTTGTGCCTCGACTAGCCCCGCGACGCGCCACATTCGTGGCCAGGCGGTATACTGTCGTCGCCCCCCAGGGCAGGCAGTACTCTTGCACCGTAAGCGCGTCCGATGAGCGATTGCATCCTGACAGTCAACGGCGGGTCTTCGAGCTTGAAGTTCGCCCTGTTCTCGCGTGACCAGCAACCGGTCCGCACACACTCGGGACGGGTCGAACGCGTGGGACAGCCTGGCGCAACGCTGACCACGCGTGCGGCAAACGGTCCTGCTGCAGCACCGCGCGCTGTGACGGCCGGCGATCTTCGCGCGGCGGCCAACATCATGCTCGATTGGCTCGACCAAGTCGTCGGCCTCACGCATTTACAGGCCATTGGTCACCGTGTGGTGCATGGCGGCGCCCGATATACATCAGCCCAGTTTATTTCGAGCGAGATGTTGGTCGAACTGCGGCAACTCTGCCCGCTCGACCCGGAACACCTGCCCGGCGAAATCGCCGTGATCGAAGCCTGTGGCGAGCGGCTGGAGCAATTGCCGCAGGTGGCTTGCTTCGACACGGCGTTTCATCACGACCTGCCGCGCCAGGCGCGCTTGTTGCCGATCCCCTTGCGGTACGAGCAGCAAGGGCTGCGCCGGTATGGATTTCATGGATTGTCATACGCGTACTTGATGGAAGAGCTGGCGCGCTGTGCGGGGCCGGAAGTTGCCGCAGGACGCGTCGTCCTGGCCCATTTGGGAAGCGGCGCGAGCATGGCGGCCGTTCATGGTGGCAAATCACGCGACACGACCATGGCCTTTACTCCCGCCGCGGGTTTGGTGATGGGAACCCGAACGGGCGACCTCGACCCTGGGGTGTTGACCTATCTTGCGCGCAGCGAAGGGCTGGGACCTGAACAGCTCGATGAAATGGTGAACCGCCGGTCAGGCCTGCTGGGACTTTCCGAAACGAGCGCCGATGTCCGCGACCTGGCGGCGCGCGCTGTGACAGATCCGCGCGCCGCGGACGCACTGTCCATTTTTTGCTATCAGGCGAAAAAATGGATTGGCGCTCTGGCTGCGGCGCTCGGGGGCCTCGAGA
>CAMFLN010000808.1 GCA_945957305.1 uncultured Planctomycetaceae bacterium
GTCGAGGATGCCGCTGACGAGCAAGGTCCGTTCGACCGGATAAGGGGCGCGCCCCTGCCGGAAAAAGACCTGGATGGCGTGCGACAGGGCCTTGAAAAGATTCCGATTCTGCCATGGTCCGACGTAGAAGGCGGTGGCGCGAGGCTTTTCTTCCCCTTTGATGCGGCAGGCGAAGTTCCATCGAGTGGCACTGCCACCCACGGCCAGCGCCGTGGCCTTGAAACCGTCGCGATACGTGACGTGAATGCCGTGAATCGACACGGCCTCGCCGGCGGGCGTTTTCCCGCGTAGCGCCAGGCAGCGCGTCAGATCGTGGTCCGGCCCCAACTCGGCCGTCATCGCCGCAGTCGCCAGCGGTACAGACCACAAACCGGCATCAGCAGCCTTCCACAGGGCCTCGCCATCGAGGAACTGCACTTGGGCCACGCCGGCTTCGCCACCGCGGCGTGCTTCGACCATCGACTGTAAAACTTCGAGAGCGTGGAAGTCGTATGACTCGACACCGCCGCCATGAATGGAAATCGCGTCCTCGATCTCGGCCGAGAGAGGCAGCTCGAGCGGAGGTCGCCGTTCTGCCAAGGGGACGGAACTGCCGGCCATCAGCGGCATCTTCAATTCTTGCGCTGTGTCGTACATCTCCTTGGCCCAATCCCAGCGATACGACAGGTGCTTGTCGTTGAACACCGGCACCGGACGCTGGTCGTGGCGAATCACCGCGGCGATCTCGTCGAAGAACCGCTTGCGCGGATATTCCATCTGCCCCTTGGCATTGACGGGATATTTGCCGTGCTCGCCGATCGACAGCACGGCGTCGACCGCCAGCTTGTCGCCGCCCAGGCGCAATGCCTCGGCGATCGTCGGATATATCGGAATCTTGTAGTCGCGCGAGACGTCACGGGCCATCTCGACCGCCGGGAATTGATCGACGTACATCGACACGACATCAAAGCCCGGCTCGATGGTCTGGCCATTGAACAGGTAAGGCTTGAGGAAATTCTCCAGGATCACATGCGCGTGGCTGCGGTAGGTGAACTCCGTGGCAATCGCGGCGACCTTCGGCCGGACGTCGGCCGCGGTGGCACGCGCCCAGGAGGGAAACGCGGCTGCACCCAGGGCAGCAGCGCCGAGCTGGGCCGATTGTTTGAGAAAATCGCGGCGAGCATATGGCAGTGACATCAATTTTTCCTCGCAGTTGGTCCGGCAAAATCGCAGCCCTGGCGGGACTGACATGATATCCTGCCGCCGAGCCAGCCAACACCAGGGGCGAAGGCCCAATGACGGTGTTTGGGCCGCGGAGCTGGCCGCCTAGCGTTGCACTTATTCGCGGGGGAGAACCGCCTGTAGGCGTGCTTCCAAATCAGCCTGCCCGCAGAGAATCTCCAGGCCGATTTCCACGGCCCAAATCGGGACGCCGGCCACTTGCCCGACGCCCAGCTTGACCAGATCCTTGTGGGTGCAGACCAGGGCCGAAACACCCTGCTCGCGCGCCCCATCGCCAAGCGACGTCACATCGTCGCGGGTGTACCCATGATGATCGGGAAACTCACGCAGTTCGGCGACGTCGAAACCACACTGCGCAAGCGTGTGGCGAAAGCCAACCGGATTGCCAATTCCGCAAAACGCTGCGATGCGCTTGCCGGCGAGTGTGGCCAGCGGCGCCGTTTGCCCGTCCGCGGCTCGTAAGCACTCCGGCGCGTGACGCATCTCGACCCAGGCGGCGTCAGGATTGTGGCGCGCGACCGTGGCGCGCAGTTCCTGCCTGCGCGTCTCCGAGACCATGTCAGCTCGCGAGAGTGCTACGACCTGCGCGCGTCGCAGTGACGAGACTGGTTCGCGCAACATGCCACGTGGGAAGACGTGGCCGTAACCGAATGGTTCCACGGCGTCGATCAACACAATGTCCAAATCGCGCGCCAGCCGGCGGTGCTGAAAGCCGTCGTCCAAGAGGATCATCTGGCACTCGAACTCATCGACGGCCGTGGCGGCCGCGGCCACGCGATCGGGGTTTTGCAAATGCGGCACGTCGGGCAGCTTCTGTTCGAGTTCGAGCGCTTCGTCGTTGCGCGCGCCAGCCGCAGCGCCGTAGCCACGGCTGATGAGCGTCACGCGAATGTCGCGCGCCCGCAACCAACGCGCGATCCAGGCCACGAGTGGCGTCTTGCCGGTCCCGCCCAGCGTGAGATTGCCGACGCTGATGACCGGCACCGCGGCGTGCGAAACCTGCGCCTGCCCGTGGTCGTAGCCGTAATTGCGATAGCGCACGGCCCAGGTGTATGGAGTTTCGACCAATCGCAGTGCCAGCCGCAAGAAACCAGCCTGCAGCCCACGCCGCTCGCCACTGACCACGGCACGAAACTCGGCAGGGCTGAGCACGTCCGCCTCCGGCGGGAATGTCGAATGTCTAAGGTCGGACGAATGTCGAAAGAATGACGAATGACGATGGAGCAAATGTAGAAAAGATGCTAGATCGAATGAAGAATGTCAGCCCGCGGCTGCATCATCACTCGACATTCGCTCATTCGAGTTTCTTTAGTCATTCACTACTTCGGCATTCGACATTGCCGGCTAGTCCGCTATTCGGCCAGCTTGCGGCAGATGGCTTCGGCCATTTCGCGGGTACCGACGGCCGTCGGATCGTCGCGGTTGGGCTTCAGGTCGTACGTGACGTACTTGCCTTCGGCGATGATGTCGGCCACGGCCTTTTCCAGTCGATCGGCCGCTTCCAACTCGCCCAGGTAACGCAGCATGAGCATGCCCGAGAGGATCAGTGCGGTCGGATTGACCTTGTTCTGTCCCT
>CAMFLN010000809.1 GCA_945957305.1 uncultured Planctomycetaceae bacterium
CCCCCTGGAAAACCGCGAGGCGATCGGGCAAGTACTCGACGCCCTGCTCGATCAGGTGGTGCGTGCCTTGGCCGAGCGGGGCGAAGGGGTCGTCGCTCTGCAGTGCCGCCTCTGCTGCGAAGAACAGAAATTCGTCGACTTCGACGTGGGACTCTTTCAAGCGAGCGCCGCGGCCCCGCACTTGCAAGAATTGATGCGCACGCAACTCGAACGTCTGGTATTGCCCGCTCCCACGGTCGGGGCGCGTTTGACCGTGACGCACGCGGCCCGGCTGTTTTTGCAACAGCGTAGTCTGTTCGATGACCAGGGTGACACGCGCTGCGAGTTGGCCCTGGTCATCGACCGACTCAGCAACCGCCTGGGAGCACAGAATGTGTTGCAAGCTGCGCCGGTGGCCGATGCACAACCGGAATATGCCTTCCGTTATCAACCTCTCACGGGGCAGCGTTCGCCACGCAGTAGAGCGAGTCAACGCAGCCCAGCAAATCAGCGCAATCCGCCGAAAAAACCTCGTGACGAACCATTGCGCCCGCTGCTTTGTGAACCGCGTCCGTTGCCGCTGAGCGTCGTGGCGGCAGCGGAGGCAGGCCCGCCGGCGCGGTTCCGCTTGCACGGGCGTGATTATCGCGTGACGCGCAGTTGGGGCCCGGAGCGGATTCAAACGGGCTGGTGGCGCGGCAGCTATCGGCGTCGCGATTATTACCGTGTACGAACAGACGAAGGGAGCCGCTTCTGGCTTTTCCGTTGCGGGCGGGATTGGTTCTTGCACGGAGAATTTTCCTGATGCCGGATCAACCCGAACCCAAACGGCTCCCTTCTTTGCCCTCCGGCCCTGTATGGCCTGGCGACGGGCCGCGCTATGCGGAATTGCGCTGCAAAACAAATTTTTCGTTCCTCGAAGGGGCGTCACATCCCGACGAGTTGGTCCTGCGCGCGGCTGAATTACGCTACGCGGCGCTGGCAATTACCGATCGCAATACCCTGGCGGGCGTGGTCCGGGCCCACACGGCCGCCAAGCAAGTGGGCTTGAAGCTGCTCATCGGGGCCGAGATCACGCCGCTCGATGCAGCGCCCGTGGTCCTCCTGGCCACGGACCGCGCCGCCTATGGCCGGCTCTGCCGGTTGATTACCACCGGACGACGGCACGCCCCCAAGGGAGAATGCCATCTGCAATTCGCCGACCTGGAAAAGCATGCCGCCGGGCTTTTAGCTTGTGTCGTCGAACCGCGCGGCGAAGATTTGGCTGACTACCGCGACCTGTTCGCCGATCGCTGTTACTTGTTGGCCGAACTGCATCGCGGCGCCGATGACGAGCGTCATCTGGAGCATTGCCTTCGCCTGGCAAAACGGCTGCGCGTTCCGCTGGCCGCCACGGGCGGCGTCTGTTTTCATCATCCCGATCGCCGTCCCCTGTGCGACGTGCTGACAGCGATCCGCGCCGGCTGCACGGTTGCCGCGGCGGGCGAACTGCTGTTTCCCAATGCCGAACGGTATTTGAAGCCGTTTGACGAAATTGCCGAACAGTTCGCGGCGGCTCCCGAGGCGATCCGTCGCACGCTCGAAGTGGCCGAGCGCTGTCACTTCTCGCTCGATGAATTGCGCTACGACTACCCCGTCGAGCTCGCTCCGCCAGGAATGCAGCCCTTGGAACATCTGACCCAATTGACTTGGAAGGGCGCGCGCCACCGGTACCCTGCCGGCATTCCCGATAAGGTGCGGCGACTGCTCGAACATGAGCTGGGGTTGATTGGCGAGCTGCATTACGAGGCTTATTTTCTGACCGTGTGGGATTTGGTCCGTTTTGCCAGATCGCGAGAGATCCTCTGCCAGGGGCGCGGCTCGGCCGCCAACTCGGCCGTGTGCTATTGCCTGGGCGTTACCTCCGTCGACCCTGAGCATATGGACGTCCTCTTCGAACGTTTCATCAGCCGCGAGCGGAACGAGGCGCCTGATATCGACGTGGACTTCGAACACGAGCGCCGTGAAGAGGTCTTGCAGTACGTCTATGAAAAGTATGGTCGTGAGCGAGCCGGCATGACGGCCGAAGTGATCACCTACCGCCCTCGCTCGGCGGTCCGCGACGTGGGCAAAGCGCTCGGCCTGTCGCTGGACCGCGTTGACGCCATCAGCAAAACGCTGGAACGCTCCAGCCGCGAGGGACTCGAACAACGCTGCCGCCAGAGCGGGCTCGATACCCGCAGTGCCATCGGCCGCCAATTACTCGGCCTGGTGGGCGAACTGATCGGTTTTCCGCGTCATCTGGGGCAGCACGTAGGGGGCATGGTCATGACCGAAGGCCCCCTCTGCGAGTTGGTGCCGATCGAAAATGCCTCGATGCCCGGGCGCACGGTGATCGAATGGGATAAGGATGACCTCGATGCGCTGGGGATTCTTAAAGTGGATTGCTTGTCACTGGGCATGCTGACGGCGATTCGCAAATGTTTTGATCTGATTGCCGAGCATACCGGCCGCGCGCTCACCTTGGCCGCCGTGCCCCCCGACGACACGGCCGTTTACGAAATGATCTGCCGAGCCGACACGATCGGCGTCTTTCAGATCGAGAGCCGCGCGCAGATGAGCATGCTTCCTCGCCTGCGACCCCATTGCTTTTACGACCTGGTCATCGAAGTGGCCATCGTTCGTCCTGGCCCGATCCAGGGAAACATGGTGCATCCTTATCTACGCCGGCGCGTGGGCGAGGAGCCGATCACGTTTCCTAATGACGAAATCCGTGAAGTGCTGCAAAAAACACTGGGCGTGCCGCTGTTTCAAGAGCAAGCCATGCGGCTGGC
>CAMFLN010000810.1 GCA_945957305.1 uncultured Planctomycetaceae bacterium
CTTGCGCAATTCGTCGATTTCACTCCACAAGCGATGACGCAACGGGCTTTCGGGACGCAGTTCGTCGATCAATGCCTCGGCCCGGGTTAGAGCCGAATCGTCGAATTGACCACCCTTGAACAACTTCTGCCAGCTACGCATGACTTCCTGCTCGGTAAGCACTCGAATCACCCTTCTGCAAAGTTCCTATCGATCAGATTTTTGGGGGCTGCCGTCGCGAGACCGGGGGGACTCGCGGCGGCAGTTCATCCTACTCACAAAGGTCGCCACGAGCAAACCGTGTTGACGACCTGCGCGCCGAGACCAGCTCTCATTCGATGGCCGGCAAAGGCCTGACAGCAAGACTTGCTGGCGCCGGCCCTATTCAGTTTTCATACCGCGCGAGCGACCACGTCAAAACAGCTTTCGCAGGGCGCGATCATTCGCAGGCTACGGATCATTCGCAGGTTACAAAGTCACCGTCGACGGCTGGGCAGGCGTTTCACGAGTCGGTTGAGAACACTTTCCCAAGTAGGAAGGGTCAATCTTGGCCAACTCCTCCGCCAGCACTTCGACCGTGTAGCGAATCTGCTCTTCGGTGTGCGTCGAGGTGATAAAGAACCGCAAACGCGCGGCCTTCTCCTCGACAGCCGGATGCAAGATCGGCTGCACATTCACGCCCCGCCGCTCCATGGCCTGCGATAATTCGAGGCAGTGGAGCGAGTTGCCAAGGATGATCGGCACGACGGGCGTGTCCTTGCTGTTGCCCGTGTTCATTCCCCAGCCTTTGGCCAGGGTCAAAAACAGCCGCGCATTATCATGTAGACGGCCGACGCGTTCTGGCTCGTCTTCGAGCAAGCGAATCGAAGCCAGGCCCGCGGCCGCGTTGCTCGGCGTCAGGCCGACGCTGAACACGAAGCCCGGCGCGGTGTACTTCAGATATTCGACCACGGCCTGGCAGCCGGCGATGTATCCGCCGCAGCTGCCGAACGCTTTACTGATCGTTCCCATCCACAAATCGACGTCAGCCGGGTGGACGTCGAAATACTCGCCGATGCCGCGGCCGCGACGCCCCATCACGCCGATCGAGTGGGCCTCGTCGACCATCAAGAACGCCTTGTGCCGTTTCTTGATCTCGATGAACCTGGGCAGGTCCGGCATATCGCCGTCCATGCTGAAGACCCCTTCGGTCACGATCAGCACGCGGCGATATTCGCCCCGCAGTTCGGTCAGCAGCCGGTCGACGGCCCGCCAATCGTTGTGCGGGAAGGGCCGGCGACGTGCGCCCGAAAGAATACACCCTTGCACAATGCTGTTGTGCGCCAGTGCGTCGTGCAGGATCAGGTCGCCCGGTCCGAACAAATGGCCGATCGTGGTTTCGTTCGTGGCGTGTCCGCCCACAAAGACAATCGCGTCCTCGGTACCGATCATGTCGGCGATGGCCAACTCCAATTCGCGGTGCAACACTTTGTTGCCCGAGACCAGGCGGCTGGCCGAGACCGAGGTGCCGTAGCGATCGATCGCTTCCTTGGCCGCCTTGGTCACCGCTGGGTCGCCCGACATGCCGATGTAATTGAAACTTGAGTAGTTGATCAGCTCGCGGCCGCCGACAACCGTGGTGTCCATCGCCACTTGCTCGTGCAGGTGGAAAAACGGGTTCGACAAGCCTGACTCGTCGATCAGATCCAAACCTTGCCTGAGTCGTACGTACTCGGGGAACTTGGCGAAATTGTAGTTTTCGGCTGGCAGCTCTTCGGCGTTGAAGCGTTCTTTTTTCTGACCACCGCCGAGATATCGTTCCGCCGCCTGCAAGACCTGGCGGCACGTTTCCAATTCGGGCAGGACGTCTTCCGGGAAGCGGCCGCCGAAGCGTTCTTCGAGCGAGGCGAGGATCTCCATTCGCTCGAGTGAATCGAGCCCTAAATCCACGACCGATGTATCCAAGGTCAAATTCCCGGCACGCGCCTTGGCCACGCGACGAACTTCTTCCAGCACAGCGTCCGCCTTGTTGACGTTGTCGGCAGCCTTCCCCGCATGGCCATTGGCCTTGAGCGGAGCCGCCGTCGCTTCCGAGCCATGGCCATTCGCACCGCGATGGCCATTGGCATAGGGCGTGCTACCGCTGTCGGCAGCAGCTTGGGCGGCGTGCGCGGCATCAACAGAATCTAAACGCAGACGCGGCAACTTGCCGATCGGCGCCGCGTGACCGTTGCTGCGCAGCAAATCGACATCGTTCTCGCCCGGGTGAACTTCGGACGAGTCCCAGCTAGCCACCGCGTCCAAAGTGCCGCCCAGATACGACGCGCGACAGGCGCTGCGCTGGATCTTGCCGCTGGATGTTTTGGGCACGCCGCCGGACTTGAGCAGGACAATCGCGTCGACCACCAGCTCGTGCTCGCGAGCGACGTCCCGTCGAATGGCTTCGATGATCTCGTCAGCCTGGCCACGTCCGGTGCGTTCGATTTCGGCGACCACCACGAGCCGCGTGGTCTCTTCCTCTTCCACGGCAAATGTGGCCACGCAACTGGGCCGCACGCCGCCGTGCGCTTTCTCCACGGTTAGCTCAATATCGTGCGGATAGTGGTTCAGTCCACGAATGATGATCAGGTCCTTCAACCGGCCCGTGATGAACAATTCACCCCGATCGAGGAAACCCAAGTCGCCGGTGCGCAGGTACGGCCCTTCGCCACTGTCGGAGAGCTGCGCGCGAAACACGTGCCCCGTTTCTTCCGGACGATTCCAGTAACCTTGTGCGACACTGGGGCTGTCTCTTATACACATCTCCGAGCCCACGAGACGTAGAGGAATCGCG
>CAMFLN010000811.1 GCA_945957305.1 uncultured Planctomycetaceae bacterium
ATCAGGCCGAGTCGAACCGAGGGTGGCTGCCACTTGTCACTCGTGAGTCTGATCCGCACAATGTCGTTTTGATGCCGCGATCAGAAAGCCTCGCAGGGCGACGCGGCCGATTTTCGACGGCAATTCACAACCTACAGAGACTTCCATGCCTAGCTGTGTTCTTGCGTATTCGGGCGGACTCGATACTTCGGTAATTCTCGGCTGGCTGCAAGAGGAAGGGTACGACGTCCATTGCGTTTACGTCGACCTGGGACAGCCGTGCGAAGACCGTCAGGCCGTCCTGGACAAGGCCCAGCGTTGCGGAGCGAAATCGGCGAGAATTGTCGACGCTCGCGAGGAGTTGTGCCGCGATTTCGCTTTTCCCGTCCTGCAATGGCAAGCCAAGTACGAAGGCATCTACCTGCTGGGGACGTCGATCGCCCGGCCGCTGATTTCGAAGGTCTGTCTGGAGGTCGCCCGCGAGGTCGGGGCCGACGCGTTTGCCCATGGCGCGACGGGCAAGGGGAATGACCAGTGCCGGTTTCAACTGGCGGCCGAAGCGCTCGACCCCGCGGTGAAAATCATCGCCCCGTGGCGCATCGAAAAATATCGGCAGCGGTTTCCCGGCCGGGCCGAAATGATCGCCTTTTGCGAACAAAAGGATATTCCGGTCAAGGCGTCGAAAGCCAAGCCGTACAGCTCGGACGAAAACTGCCTGCACATCAGCTACGAGGCCGGCAAACTTGAAGATCTCACGGTCAACGGCGTCGAACTCGTCGATTTCGGCATGACGGTTTCACCCCGCCAGGCGCCGGACAAGAACGAGCAGGTCACAATCGCCTTCGCCGCGGGATTGCCTATCGCCGTTAACGGCCAGAAGCTGGGCGCTTATGAAATTGTGGCCAAGCTGAATGAAATCGGCGGGCGCAACGGCGTGGGGCGGATCGACATGGTCGAAAACCGCTTTGTCGGCATGAAAAGCCGCGGCGTCTATGAATCGCCGGGGATGACCCTCTTGTACAACGCACATCGGGTCGTTGAGCAGTTGACGTTGGATCGCGATCTTGTGCATCTGCGCGATCGTCTGGCGCCGGAAGTCGCCGAGATGGTGTATTACGGCTTTTGGTATCACGCCAAGTTCGACGCGTTATTGGCATTTATTCGCCAGGCGCAACGACCGGTTACCGGAGAGGCGACGCTCAGCCTGTATAAGGGGAATATCGACGTCGCCAGTCGTACCAGCCCGCACAGTTTGTACGACGAGGGGATTGCCAGCATGGAAGGGGGCGGCTCGTACAACCAGACCGACGCCGAAGGCTTCTTGCGGATTCAAGGGCTGCCGTCGCGTGTGCAGGGACGAGTGACTCCGCGTGCGTATTAGATTGGCCGCGGTGGCGTGACGGTGCGCTACAAGAGGTCTTTCTTCGAAACGGCGAGGAAGCGTTCCAGTTCGCCGGCCACGAGCGGGCGTGAAAATCGGAAGTCGAATCCTGCCTCGCGACAGGCGGACAGTTGATCGCTCGAGGTGTCTACGGTGATCGCCACGAGTTGCGCACGATCGTTCGTGGCTACCCGCACTTCGCGACACAGTTCGCGACCATCGGAACTGCTGGTGGTCTGATCCACGAAGACGACATGTGGCGGCAAATTGCGCGCGGCTTCGATGGCGGCCGGCTCGTGGTCGTGCACTTCGACCTCGTGTCCGAACGCGCGCACCAGTGCGCTGAAGGCGCTGGCAAATTCGCGCTCACCGGTCAGCAGCAAGACTCGAAGAAAACCCATTCTTGAGCGGCATTCAGGCTATGCCGCACCACCCATCGTCAGTATTTTGCTCCGAATGCATCTATAGTCGCCGGCTACAAAACTGCCTAGAACTAATACGCAGCAAACTCGCATTTCTCTGCTAGCAATTTGGCAAACTGGCTTAGCATCAGCAGGTTTAACCATATGGGGGGTATGTCATTTGCAAAAGGTTAAACTTTGACCATTTTCGCTTTTTTCCTTGACGACGGATTATTCCGCTGATTAGAGTCAGCACAGTCCAGCAGCCTCGGAGGGGGGGATATCGTAGCGCGCGAATGTTCAGGAGCACACGTCGTCGACACGTTAGGGCAAAAGCGTACAAACGATTTCGTGTGGCAGCATTCTGCGTTTGCGAACAACTCGGGGAAAGATCGTGGCTGTTTGATGTGGGCCTCTCAAGAATGACAGCAACTTTTGGCTGAACGTCGACAGACGCAACAAGGAGACGCCAATGACTCGGAGTTTACGCAGGTTTTTTGCCCGTTTGGGCACTGCGGCAGTGTGCGCGAGCATGCTCACATTTAGTACGCCGCGCGGATCGCAAGCAGCGGTCATCTCGCTCGACACCAGTGCTGGGCTGATCAACGGAGCAGCCTCGAGCACCATCAACGGTGTCCCGGTCAGCTACACAGGCACGTCAGGTGGTGTTGCCACCTTTACTGTCTATGGCGACCTCGATCTGCTCTCGACTGACACGCTGACTGCCATCGGCAGCAATGGTGTGCAATTCGTCGTGGGCAACAATGTCAACATCGCCTCAGGCGCGACGATCAACGTCACGCCAGGCAGCCTCGGCGGCGGCAGTGGCGCCGGCGGCGGTGGATCAGGCGGCTCGGCCGGCAATGGCGGCTCTGCGGGCGGTGCCGGCGGCTCATTGAACGGCACCAATGGCACCAATGGCACCGGCGGTGGTGGTGCCGGTGGTGGAACGAGCCCCAAGGGGGGCAACGGCTGTCTCTTATACACATCTCCGAGCCCACGAGACGTAGAGGAATCT
>CAMFLN010000812.1 GCA_945957305.1 uncultured Planctomycetaceae bacterium
CGCTCGAAGTGCGCGTCACGCACCTGGGACCAGGGCGATGGACCGAGACCGAGCCGCGCCACGGCGGCTACGTGGATTTTGATCAAGGTCCGACCGCGGTCGTGCAAGCCGGCGAAAATTTGACACTGATGCTCACCTCGTTACGCATGGCGCCCTTCTCCTTGCGGCAGATTTCAGCCCATGGCTTGGAGCCTGCGACGTTCCGCTACCTGATCGCGAAAGGCGTGCACGCGCCAGTCGCCGCGTACGGCGAGGTGTGCCGCACTTTCTTGCGCGTCAATACGCCCGGCGTGACGACCGCTGATTTGTCGCAATTAGAGTTTCAGAATCGCCGCCGCCCGATGTTTCCCTGCGAGCCTGCGACAACCTGGGGCGCGTAGCCGCGATCAAGGATGACATGACCCGGCGCATGGACGGGAGGTGAAACGCAGAGCGCGCGGGGCGCATTGCCGCACGTGCGGAAGACGATGCCTGAGTGCTATTCGCTGGCCGCGCTGCGATCCGGCACGTACTTGAACTCTACCCATTCCCGCTCCGCGTCGATCCAAAAGTCGACATCGCGTCCTGAGGGGCAGCCGGCTTCGAGCCATTTGAAATAGGCCATGCGGCTGATGTCGTCCTTGCACAACTGCAGCTTGTCGGGAGGGATTTCCAAACAGTCGAGTGTCGTGGTCATGGATACCAATCCTGGCGACGAATCGAGGCACCAATGCCGATAAAACATTTTAGGTCGCGACTCCCTCAAGGAGCAAAATTCACGCCCCCCCGTGCCCTCGGAGCCATGCCTCGCCGACCTGTTCCAGGCGACGGAACCGATTATATGTCAAGGGTTTCGGCCCTGCGGCGGCGGCAGCGGAAAGCTCCTGACTGCCGTAGTTCAATCCTGGAGGACAAGACACGTTTTTGTCTAGCGGGGCGGTGGGATTCTTAGGCCCCGGCCTGAAGCTCGATCAAGAATCGTGGCGACCAGGACCCCCCAATAAACGAAGCTGCCAATCGCGAACGCGATGATGACTCCGGTTTGCCAATCCTGTTGCTGGGCCGGTTGCGGCAGCGGTGCAATCCAGGTGACAATTCTCAGCACGAGCAATGTAAGTGCAAGAAGGATCGGCACAAGGACGAAGGCTTTCAAGTAGGTGCGCAGAATCGCGCGATAGTCGAATGGCAGGGTTTCGACAATTTGCATTTGCGCGCGAAATCCGACCGGCATGAACAGATCGGATACTTTTGCGCCAGGAGGCGGCAAGATTCGTACGCGTTGCCGACGAATTGGTACGAGGGGAAAAAAGCCAATCACGATCCATGTCGTGCCAATAGCGGTGCCATCCTCGCAAGCTTGCCACCCGTAGTTCAGCGTTCCGACGCCGTTGATCGTGCTCAAGTTCATCACCCCGTTCTTTGGTGAGGCAATGGCAATTCAGTTGCAATCGTGTACCGCGGCGGAAGCACTTCCGTTGCGTATGCGCTATCGCGAGGAAATGAATTGTCAGATTGTACACGACTCCATCCATACACGCCCTGGGTGGACGGAAATGTACCTGCTGCAACTTGACAAGATATCGGCCGGTTTTTCTACGGTGGCGGTAAACGGGCCCTGGAAAGACAAGCGAACCGTCTTGGAGTTTTATTTGCTTCCGGAGCATCGCAATCATGCTTTCGAGATATTCGCTGCCTTTCTGCAGACGGCCAATTGCTGCGCCATGGAAGCTCAATCGAACGACACGATCGCCACGGTAATGCTGCACGCGTTCGCAAGCGAAATCGTCACTGAGAAGATCGTCTTTCGTGATGCGGTCACGACATCATTATCGGCCGCCGGCGCAACGCTGCGCTGCGTCACGTCCCCGGACGAGACGCAGGTGCAATTGACCCAGCGGAGTGGCTCGACCGAGTTCATCCTCGAGGTGGACGGCGAAGCCGCAGGGCAGGGGAGCATATTGTGCCATTACAACGTCCCGTACGTTGACCTGGCGATGGAGGTCGCCGAACCTTTTCGCCGTCGCGGATTCGGTTCGTACATCATTCAGGAACTGAAACGCGTGGCTTATGAACTCGGCGCCATCCCCGGCGCCCGCTGCAGTCCGACTAACGTCGCCTCGCGTCAAACGCTGCAAAAAGCCGGCATGGTCCCCTACGCCAGCATGCTCGTCGCCGCTTTGCGACCCTGAGAAATGGCAAGACCGTGACGAAGAGCCGGTTTGTCAGCGGTCCGCATGCAAGGCGAGAAATGCTTGCAAGGCCTCTAGCGCCACCGGTTTCACCAGGTGATGGTCGAAGCCTGCTTCTCGCGTGCGGCGGCGGTCCTCTTCCTGCCCCCAGCCCGTCAGCGCAATCAAGAGGACATCTCCATATTCCGGTCTTTGACGCAGGCGCCTGGCAACTTCGAAGCCATCCATGTCGGGCATGCCAATGTCCAGCAGGATAATCTGGGGATGGAATTCTTCGACAGCGGCCAGCGCCGTTGGCCCATCGTTGGCGATGCGCATTTCAACTCCCAGCAATTTCAGCAACATGCCAAGCGTCGTGGCCGAGTCGGCGTTGTCGTCGACAACAAGAATTCGCCGCGAGGGTGGTGCGCCAGTTGTCTTAGCAGGCGAGCGGTGTGTCGTTGGGCCCTCGGCGTGGGCCACCGGCAAACGCACGACGAACTCGCTGCCGCGGCCGGGCCCGTCGCTGTGAACGGTCACGCGGCCATGGTGCAACTCGACCAGATTACGCACGAGCGTGAGGCCGATGCCGAGCCCTCCCTGGGAGCGGTTAGTGGCCTTGTCGACC
>CAMFLN010000813.1 GCA_945957305.1 uncultured Planctomycetaceae bacterium
CGGCGCTCCTGGGAGTCGAAACGTTGGTCGATCGCGGCCAGCAACCGCGAGCCAGATACGTCGAACTGGGGGCGGCGCGCGGCGGCAGACCACGCCCCGCAATTCTGCTGCGGCCCGAACCCCGCTCGGAACGGCGCCAATGGGCCGTGGCTCATGAACTGGGGGAACGCGAGTCGGTGACGGTATTTCGGCGGCTGCAGGTCGATCCTCGTGTCGCTCCTCCGACAGCACGCGAATGGGTCGCCAATCAATTGGCGAATCGAATTTTGCTCCCCACGCGGTGGCTGAGTACTGCTGGCCCGGCATGTGCTTGGGACTTGATCGCGCTCAAGCAGCAATTCTCTACGGCCAGCCACGAATTGATCCTGCGGCGTATGTTGGAATTCGAGCCGCCGATTGTAGTCACGATCTTCGATAACGGCTCAGTGAGTTTTCGCCGGTCGAATCGGGCCATCCGCTTGGCGATCATTCCGCTCGAGCGCGCCTGTTGGCAAGCCGCCCATCGAAACTCGCGCGCGGCGGAATGTTCGAACAACGAGTTTCTGGTGCGTGGGTGGGCCGTTCACGAGGAAGGGTGGAAACGCGAGCTGTTGCGCTTGGAATTGCCCGAGATGTCGGACCTCTAACCCTCAGCCTGCGCGTCGGCCACTGCATTAAGACGTGGCAAGCGGGGCCAGGGCGATTCGCAGATCGTCCAGCAGCAGCGGCTTTGACAATATGCCCGCGACGCCTGCGGCCTGTAATTGCAATACGTCCTCAAGCCGCGGAAAACCGACAACAGCGATCCAGGGGATCCCGGGATCATCGGCGGCAATTCGTGCCAGCTCGGCCGGAGATGAGAGGGTTTCCTCCCAAATCCCGGCGACAATGCCTGCTCGCGCCGCTCCGCCGCTGCCCAAACGGCGACACACACCGTACCCCAGTGCCTGACACGCTTCAGCCAGCATTTCGGCCATCGCCGGCGAGCGACTGAAAATTTCGATCTGAGTTCCCGGCTGTTCCTTTCCAGCATTCGAAAATTGCGGCAGCCGCTCTTCTTCCGTGGCGGTCAGCGGGAGTGACAGTGCCCCGGCGCTCCCCAGAGCCAATAACGCGAGTTCCCGTTTTAACCAGTTCGCCCCCTGGTGCCAGTAAAGGCGGGGTACCGCGGGCCAGGGCCGCCCAGTGCGCATTTCGCCTTCACACCAGGTCCCCAACAGTCCGATCATCCGCGCCAAAGGAGCTTGTTGCCGTAGTGATTCCACGAAGTCGTGGGAGTATTCTCCGGGCCGACTCGCCAGCAACACGATCAGGTCTGGCTCCTCCTCGCCGATGGCCGCGCACGAGGTGCCAGAGGCATACTGCAAGACGGTCTGCTCGGCCAACACTTCCAGGCAATCGCGAAACTCGCGACGAGCGCAATCGCCCATGATCAGGCTGCGCAGCGGCCAGCAGGCGGGCCGGCGGATCATTGCCGACGAGACACCTTGCTCCCGCACGGGAATCCCTTTCTCATCGCTAATTGGGCAAATTCCGTTCGTGCGAGGAAACAATTTCGAGCGCCTCGGCGGGGGTACTCACGCCGCGCAGCGCCGGCAGGAAAGTCGGCTCTGCTACCAAACGGCTTAACCGCGCCAAGGTCCGCAAATGCCCTCGGTCATCGGTCGAGCATATCAAGAAAAAGATATCCGTAAGAAACCCTCGGCTGCTGGCGAAGGGAATTCCGCGGTCGGTCCGGCCCAAGGCTAAAAACGGGCGATCAAGAATCGCGGGCAGCGGACGCCTTGGGTGTAGCAATGCGACACCGTTTTCGAGCGCCGTAGGATACAGATCCTCGCGGCTGCGCACGGCCTCGGCCATTTTTTCGGCATCCCACAGCCAGCCGGTGCGGGCCGCGAGCTCGACCATCGAAGAGATGACGGACGTGCGCGTGCGCGCGGGCAATGGAATTTCCACGGCCGCGCTCTCGAGCAATTCACTGATGGCGATCGCCGGTTCGGACGCCGCGGCCTGCTGCCGCTCGAGTGCCGTCTCGACGCGGGCCAGCTCGTCGGCGTCGGATATGCCGATTTGTTCTTCCAGCCAATGATGGATCTCGGCTCGGGCAAAACGCCATGCACCGCCGACGCGTCTTCCCGGTAGCTTGCCACGATCCGCGAGCTTGGACACCTGGCTCGCGTCGAGGTGCAGGTAGTCAGCGAGTCGGGCGATGTCAAAATCTTCGTCAGCCATGAATTGTGCTGGGGGTGACTGGGCGTGTTGCGCAGTTTGGCAACCGATTCGAACGGCTTTGCTTGCGTCGTTCGGCTTTGCCCATTCTCACGCTCTCTTGCCGTGTTTGTCCAGTCCAGCTGAACGAGTAAGGCGTGAGTTAACGACCTTGACACGAAGCGGAAATTTCGGAAAATCCCCGCCGCGATTCGATCATGCGAACCGCACGCGAGCTTACGACAATTCGTTCCCACCCGGTGCCACGGCAATTGCCAGGATGGTCAGCCGACGGGCCGGTGGTGGTTAACTCAGCACGTTCACTCGACTGCCGGCATGGAGGCCGTAAGTCATGGAGCGACGGGCCTCGACGGTCCGCGGTGTCAGTCTTCGCGAGTTGCTGCCTGATGCGCAGTTTCTCGGCGCGGGCGATATTCGCGTGCAGGGCTGTGCGTGCGACTCTCGCCGCTGCCGCCCGGGCGACTTGTTCGTGGCCTTGCAGGGCGCGCAGCAAGACGGTCATGATTTTGCCGCCGATGCGGTCGCTCGCGGGGCGGTGGCCGTGTTGGCGAGCCGTCCTCTGG
>CAMFLN010000814.1 GCA_945957305.1 uncultured Planctomycetaceae bacterium
TAGATGGGTAATTCCACAGCAAGTAAAGCGCGCCCTTTTGGCTCACTTTGTTACAGATTTGCGCTGATTCGCTCGTTTTCGGGAGCCCCTCCACAGATAAAAAGTTTCAAAAAATCTTCTCCCCTTCAGCCGTTGCAGCGGCGTCTCGCATCGTCTCCTTGCAGCCAAGTGGCGCCCGGGATAGTCGCCCCTGCCGCATCGCTTGATCATCCGTCAGCGGCGCCCGCGGTGGCTGTTACGTCGCTCGCGCGCGATTGATTGGCAAGCGTTTCTTTGCCAGGCAGAGGGAGAGTATCTGGCACCGCGAGATAAAAAACCGTGAGCGCTAATCCGGCGACCGCACTGAGAAAGTAGAATCCCGCATTGTATCCAAATTGATCGACGAGCATGCCAGTGACACATTGACTGGCGGCTGCGCCGAGTCCGATGGCGGTGGCCATCAATCCTTGTGCAAAGTTGAAACGCCCTGTTCCACGGGTCAGGTCGGCCATCATCAACACTGCCGCGACGCCAAAGATCCCTGCCCCAATTCCGTCCAGAACCTGGTTGGCCATGAGCCACCGTGGCGCGTCAGTGATGGTGTAGAGCAGGCCGCGCATCGGTAGTACGCCAAAGCCCACCAGAAAGACGGCGCGGCGACTACGCGTGCAGAGGCGGCTGGCGAGCAGCGCGACCGGCACCATGACAACTTGGGCAATAATGATGCATAGCGCCATCATGGACTGCGCCGTACGCTCATTCGTTTTCGCGACTTTTTGTCCCACCAGCGGCAGCATCGCCGCATTGGCAAAGTGGAACAAAACGACGGCCATCACGAAGTTTTGTATGCGTCGGTCGAGCAGAATTGCCCGCCAGGGGACGATCGATGGACCGTCACCATCGTCGGCACCGCGTGCCAGTTCGTAGTCGACACGAGATTCGTCGATCCACCGTGCGCTTACGGCGCTGGCCACGGCCATCATCGCCACGCCCCAGAAAATCCCGCTGGCGCCCCAGAGAAAATTTGCCGCCATCGCGACACCAGCGGCGCAAACGTTGCCCGCGTGGAAGCAGGCCTCGTTTCTGCCGGCGCGGGCCGGCAGCCTGTGGCGTCCGACCAGTCCCAAGCTGAGCGCGGCCAGGGCCGGCGGAAATACAGAGACCATGATGCCGATCATGACCTGTGAACTGTAGATCAAAGGCGCGCTCGTTGCGTAGCACACTGTCAGAACTGCCGCCCCGATGATGCAACAAGCCACGGAAATCGCCCAGGTCTTGTGCCTCGTGCGGTCAATCCAGGCGCCGATGAAAGTTTGACTACAAACGGTGCCGACCAGCAGCACGGCCATTGCCAATCCTGCCTGCGCGGCGGTCCAGCCGCGTCGGCTGGTCAGCTCGATGACCAGAAACGGCCCCAACCCATCGGCCACATCGGCAAGAAAGAACGCTGTGGTGCCCAATGCCCGTTCGCTGGAGCGCGTCGCGGCGCGCGGCCGGCTGACTTGGCCATGCGGCGTTTCTGCTGGGCCACGGTTGGGCTGTCCGCAATTCGCCGAATCGAGCATTTGCCTGGCTTGCGAGGAACTCATGGTATGACTCACGTTCGAAAGACAAAGTACACGGCGCCACACAGGCACAGCCCCGCCCACAAGAAGTTCCACGCTAGCGGGCGTTGCATATAGAACACCGCGAAGGGGACAAAGACGGACAGGGTGACAACCTCTTGCAAAATCTTGAGTTGCCCGAGTTGCAGATGGTTGGCATCGCCGTAGCGATTGGCCGGAACTTGCACGAGGTACTCAAAGAAGGCAATCAACCAACTGATGAGAACGGCGATGTACCACGGCCGGCCGGCCAGGTCTTTCAGATGTCCGTACCAGGCGAATGTCATGAACACGTTGGATACGGCGAGCATGCCCACCACCGCAAGAATCGTCGTCCAACTCATGATGGTTGCTTTCTGAGCGATTGAAGGAGGAGACCAGGGGGATAGGATGCGACAGTTGCACGGCGGGCGGTTCACAGCGGCCTGCCGGCAACTCGTCGCATCGTCACAGCCGGACAAAACTGCGCGGAATCATTGCGCTCGCAGGTCATCCAACTCGCGCTGCATTCGCTCGAGTTGCCTTTGCAACTGGCGAATCTTGCCGCTGCGATCAGCCGCTTCCGGCTGGCCTGGACGAGGTTTCGCTCCGGGCGGCATTTCACCGACAGCCGTCTGGTTTGAGCTCACATTCGTCAGCGATTGGACTTCGAAGTGGGCATCTCCACGCGGAGTCGTTTCGTTCATGCCCACGGCGCGCACTTCAGCGCCGACGGCGGCGACAGTGCGAAAACGATCTTCGAGGTGCGGCGGCCAATGCAGCACGGTCCCGTTGTCGAGCCGTGCGCCATCAACTTCGCCTTTGGGGGCGAAGGTCAATTCTTGGACTCGTCCCGATCGGGTCGTGGTTTCGCCGCGTCGCGGCTCAGGGCGGCGCCGGGGGCCACCGGCGGGCGGTTCCATTTGGACGACCGCCTTGGTGTCCGCATTAGTGATTTGCTGCGCCTCGAGGCGGCGGTCTCCCTCAGGCCCGTTCTCCCAACGGCCATCGACTTCGAGGATGTCGCCCACCTGCACAAGCGCTGCAACTCGTTCCCCCATGTGCGGCGGCCAATGGACGTAGCTGTCGTCCGCCAGAACCGCGCCGTCGACCTCGCCTTTGGGCGCCGTGGTAAAGCTCTTGATCTCTCCCCGCACCGTGGCAGCCTGCGAATGCGTCGCCCCCAGAGCGCTGGCCATGGT
>CAMFLN010000815.1 GCA_945957305.1 uncultured Planctomycetaceae bacterium
GGGCGCTACGTTGTGCCTTTGTTGCCGTTTTTTGCGGTCGGCGTATCGCTGGGCCTGGTCACGGCGTGGCTCGAACGGATTCACGTCGGCGCCGAGGGTGACGAGTGGGCATTTACGCCAGTGGATCGAGTTCTCATCGCCGGGCGTGCTGTGTGGTTTTACGCGACGAAGTTGGCCTGGCCGCACCCGATCATCTTTTTCTATCCGCGCTGGGAGATCGATAGCTCTGCGCCGTGGCAGTACCTGTTTCCGCTGGCGGCGCTTATGGCGCTGGCCGGACTTTTCTTGGCGCGGAGCCGGATTGGTCGGGGACCGTTGGTCGCCGCGTTGATTTTTTGCGGCGTCCTGATGCCGGCACTTGGCTTCCTGAATGTGTACCCGTTCCGCTATTCGTTCGTCGCCGACCATTTTCAACATCACGCCTCGCTGGCCCTCTTTGCGCTGGCGGCGGCAGGCGTCGGCATGTTGGATGATCATCTGTCCCGAGGCGGCCAAATGCCCTTTCCAGCAGACGATGAGGCGATTGCCCAACCCGCGCTCAGCACGCAACGGATCATCCTGCGCGGCGTCATCGCTGTCACTCTGATGGCGCTGTCAGCGATTTCCTTCCGCCAGACCTTCACCTATTACGATCTGGATTCCTTGTATTTGAACATCATCGCGAAGAATCCTGGTTGTTGGGCGGCCTATTCGAACTTGGGCGCCCATATGATGAAGACCAAGCGCGTCGGCGAAGGTGAGGAGCTGTTGCGCGAGGCGATCAAAATAGCGCCGAAGAACTACCTCGCGCACTCGAACTACGGACACGCGTTACTGCAAAAGGGGCAACGCGACGGCTTCGCAGCGGGGCAAATCGACGAGGCGATCGAGCATTTCGCAACGGCCATGCAAATTGAACCCCGTTTTACCCCAGCCTATGTCGGCATGGCCATGGCGTTGTCCTATGACGGACGCAACTCCGAAGCCAAGGATTATCTGGCACAAGCCCTCGAGCGGCGGGCAGAGTACCCCGAAGCACTAACCGCGATGGGAGTGTTGCTCGTCAAGGAGGAGGATTGGTCCGGGGCCAAGGATTATTTCGAACGTGCCTTGCATCTCAAGTCGAATCTGGTTGCGGCCCAGCACGGGCTGGGACTGGCCCTGGACAATCTGGGCAAGCCTCAAGAGGCCATTTCTCACCTACAGATCGCTTTGCAACTCGACCCCGATTCGTTCGAGGCGCACTATGTCCTGGGAAATGCTTTGTATAAACTGCGCGACTTGCACACTGCGGCTGATCAATACCGCGAAGCCTTACGCATCAAACCCGAATATCTCGACGCTCTGAGCAACCTGGGCGTGGTGCTCGGCATGCTGGGCGACGCCGACGGCGCGGTGGACTGTTTCGAACGTATTGTGAAGATCGACCCCGATTTCAATGGGGCGCAATCGAATCTGGCGAAGGCGCGCGAGATGAAGAAGAAACCGCAAGCCGCCGCTCCGCAACCTTGATGTCCGCCGACTTGTAATTTTTCTCAGGAACCGTGGTACGATGGCACGCTTCGCCAGCCATATTTTTGTTTGTTGCAACGTGCGCGAGCCGGGGCATTCTCGCGGCTGCTGTGACCCGGACGGCAGCGAATCGCTGCGCAATGCCTTTGCCGCGGAACTCAAGAAACATCAACTTGAACTCCCGGTCCGCGCCAATCGGGCTGGCTGCCTGGATCAATGTGAGTATGGTCCCGCAGTCGTCATTTATCCGCAACAGATCTGGTACGGGCGCGTCACGCCCGCGGACGTGCCGCGGATCGTCGTCGAGACGGTTCTTAACGGGCGAGTCATCGAGGAATTGCAGATTCCCGACCAATGCTTGAACACCAAGGGCAAGGTGCCCTGGCCGGCGCCCTAACGGTCTGCGTGCTGCGATCTTGCCTTCGCAGCATCATGCGGAGAGTCAAGGCGTTGCCGGTTTTGTAACACCGATGACGCGGTTTGCATTTTCTGGCGCCTCGTCAACCACGCGACAGCGTGAGTGCACGATCGCAAGATTGTCGAGCGCTGTGGGGGCGAAACGCAGATCGAATCGGCTGAGCCCAGGTCGCGTGCTGAGCGTCAACATGTTTCGGCCGCTGAAAATCTCGGCCCCCGATGAGGGAGTAATACCCTGGCTGTCACAGAACGCCTCGATGCGGTTATCGCACGGCGCTGCGTCGTTTGTATCGCCCACGCGCAGGTGATCGCGGCACAGGTGAATATTCAAAGCCTCGATCGTGTTGCGCGTCGTACGGCCTGACAACTGCACGCCGACCGCGCAACCTACGGTCTCGATGATCGTGAACTTGTTGGCGTCGATCGATCCTTCACGGCCGTCGAGCGCCAGTCCGACGCCGATCCACTTGTGCGAACGATCGAGTTCATTCTGATGCGGGGCGCCGCCGGGCCAGGCGCCTCCGCCGCCGACAATGGCGTTAAAGACGAATTCCGTGGAAGTGATCACACGGAAACGATCCGGACCTTCAGTCTTCGGCTGCAGGCGAACCACGGCGCCGTCGGACATCGACACGATAAGCCCCAGGCGATACGCACAACTCATCTGGCTGTCGAACACCACCGCGTCGCCGTGCTGCCCGACATAGTTCAAGACACAGTGACCACTATCGAGGCGAAAATTCTGCATCCATGGGACGTGCAGCGTCTCGTGCAAATGGTAGACGACCGGTTCCGTACGATCGGCGGTCCAACTGCCGCCGGCCAAATAGACATCTTTTGCTTGCGCCTTGGC
>CAMFLN010000816.1 GCA_945957305.1 uncultured Planctomycetaceae bacterium
GGGGAATACGGACCCGGACAAACAGACCGGGCGAAAGCAAACGCACGCCATTTTCCGGTTGAGGGTTCGTGAAAACGCCGCGGAGCGTGATCGTGCCGGTATAGGGATCGATCTTGTTATTGATGAAGTTCACAACTCCGTCGTGCGGGTAGCCGGATTCCCCCTGCAGCCCCATGAGGACAGGAATCTCGCCGGGATGTTTGGGACGTAGCCGGCCTTGGTTGACGGCGTTGCGAATCCGCAACAGCGTCCGCTCGTCCACGTCGAAATAGGCGTAGATCGGATCGAGCGAAACGACGGTCGTGAGCAAGGTCTGGTCTTGGTTGACCAGGTTGCCCAGCGTGAAGTAGTACCGGCTCACCTGTCCGTTGATCGGCGAGGTCACTTCGCAGAAATTGCGGTTCAGGCGATTCACTTCCACATTGGCCTTGGCGGCATCGACCTCGGCCAGCGCTTCTTCTTCGGCCGCTTCGTATTTATTAAGGTCCTGCACCGCAATCGCGCCGGGCGTCTTGGCGGTCTCTTTGGCCAGGGAGTTGTTGGCCTGCGCAACCTTCAAGCGGGCCTTGGCCAGTTCGAGTTGGCCGAGCGATTGGTCCAAGAGAGCCTGATAAGGGCGTGGGTCGACCTCGAACAGCAACTCCCCCTCTTTGACGTCGCTGCCTTCGGTGAACGGCATCTTCGTTAGGTAGCCAGTCACGCGCGGTCGTATATCGACCGAGTAGACCGCGTCGGTCCGCCCGGTGTAATCGATGTAATCCAGCACTTTGCGCTGCACGGGTCGAGCGACATTCACCACTAGCGCGCCCGAGTCCGCAGGGGGCGCCGGTCGGCGTCCGCAACCGAGCGCAAGCGCGGGTAGTCCTAGTGCGAACAGCAATAGTACAAGGCGGGGCATGGCAGGAAGCTGGCGGGGGGAAGACAACGCCTGCAATTCGTGGCGCTTGAAAATATAGCCCCGCCTACGTCACAAGATTCCGCAGAAAAGGCGGAAAATAAGCTAAATTCGCCGGCTGCGCAGGCCGACGCCCCGGCTGAATGCTGGAGCATTCGCCGCCGGGGCGTCGAGCGCAGGGCTAAGACTGCTCCGTCGGTGTGGCCTCGACTGACTGAATGACTTGCTTGGTCATTCGGTCAGCAAATGCCTTGAACTCCGCCAGGCTCGGGTCGCTCGCTTCCGCTTGGAACCCCGATTTCTCCGACACGAGGAGGCTGATCAGCAAGCCGAGCAGGCCGGTCGATTGCGCAGGGCCCGTGGCC
Source organism: uncultured Planctomycetaceae bacterium (assembly GCA_945957305.1). Classification (GTDB taxonomy): domain Bacteria; phylum Planctomycetota; class Planctomycetia; order Pirellulales; family JACPPG01; genus JACPPG01. The sequence continues at coordinate 1,261 of CAMFLN010000816.1, forward strand.
GCACCGTCGCCCCCACTGCCGCCCGCGACAAAGACACGCTCCGGCACGAGCGGCTGCGTGCTCTTCGACAACTGCTCGGCCAGCAACGACATCGCGTACAAACGCGGGTCGCGATACGAGGCGATTCGTTGAAAGAGGACCGCGGCTTCTGATAAACCCTCATGGGCGATTCGCTGAGCCTCGCCACGACCTGCCAACTCGCGCTGTCGTGCATCGGCTTCGGCCAGCACCACCGTCTGCTCGGCCTGGCGGCGCGAGCGGGAAAGCTCGCCGTCCGAGACGACTACCACTTGCTCGGCCTGTTTGCGAGCGCGGGCCAGGTCGGCCTCGCCCTGGCTTTCGGAAATCTGGATCTGTACCCGCGCGTTGGTGAGTTCCGTCTGCTTGTTGGCCTGGGCCTGCGCCTCGTTGAGGATGCGCAGTTTGTCGGCCGCGGCGCGCTGACGCTCATACGTTTCCAATTGTTCGAAGGACAACTGCCGCTGCCGCAACTGTTCCAGCAGCGTTTCAATCTTGGTGTCGCCCGACTGCGAGTCAGGCTTGCCGATCAAGACATCCACGCATTCGATATCGAACTCGCGGAACTTTTTGCGCAGCACCTCGCGCGCTTCGCTTTGGATCACGTCACGCTCGTGCAACAGTTCGAGCATCGTCTTCTTGTGCGCCACGTCGCGGAAGAAGGCCGAGAGCATCGGGTCGAGCGTCTGGGTAATCAAACGTTTCACATCGCCAAACCGTTGAATGACGCTCGGCGCTCGTTGGTAATCAATGTGCACTACGACCGACAATGGCAGCAGCGGCTCGTAGGCGTCCTTGGTCACCAGGTCGATCGATCGCAGACTCTCGTCGTAACGATGCGATTCGCTCTTGCCTGTGATCCAATGCAGGACGAAGTTGGTCGTCGGCACGAGCACAATGCTGCCCGCGAAGGTATTGAACGGGTATTTGCCGGGGCCGAGCGGGCGCTCCCATACGCCGCGTTCACCTTCGGCCACGCGTTCGCCGTGGCGAAACGCGGCGCCTGAGAGGTCCTGTCCCTGGCGACCGTAGTAACTGACCACGACACCGACGTAACCGATCGGCACGACGGTTTTGGGAATCAGCTCAACCTTGGCGAACCAGCGGTTGATGAAGTAAGTGCCGTCGGTCAGCGGTACGTATTGTCGACCACGGCGACCGCCGCCGCGCAAAAAGGCCTCGGGGTCTTGGAAGTTGTTGTGATAATTCTCATCGGCCGGATCGGTCCCCACGGCCGGCGCGATGATTTCGCCCGGCGACAGCGAGGGGCCATCATGCACGGTCACGATGCCGATCGAGTCGACTTCCTCAACGGTGTCGGGGTCGAGCGGATGAGGCGCTGGCAGCGGACGGCCGACGATCACCGGCTCGAAGCCGCCAACCTCGAGCAGCTCCTCGCGCCACTTGGCGACCGACTGCACCTCCTGCTGGTCGAGCAAATGGCGCAGCGCATGGACGCGCGACTCGGTAATCACCACGAAT
>CAMFLN010000817.1 GCA_945957305.1 uncultured Planctomycetaceae bacterium
ATCATCAGGTCGGCCTGACGCGGCGTGGCACGAAAAGCCCCGGCGCCAAAGCGGTCCATGTCGAAGCGGCTGGCGCCGGCGGCCATCATTTCGATGGCGCAGCAGGCCAAACCAAAGGTCATCGGCCAGATGCTCGACTGACGAGCCCAATTGATGGCCTGTTCGACGGTGGTGATGGCGAAGTTTTCTTCCCAACGCCCCTCGATCCAAGGTTCTTTGTCCATGATTCGTCTTTCCGTGTCGGTCTCGTTGCCGTGGGGCCGCAGGGGCCTGTTTTCTTCGCTCGCCATCGAGCGAATTGACGCGTCAAAGCCCCTCACTATATCCGACGACTAGTTGCTTCGAAACCGGCTAATTCGCTTCAAATTGGCAACAAGAATGCCCATCCAGCCGGCATTGCGACAAGCGCACCGGCTGTTCGAGCAGCTTGGCAAACAACATCTTTTCCACCGCGCAAATCCCCCGGTCCTTCTCCGCCAATTCGGGGTACGGGCACTCAGCAACGGTGAGCAACGGTAGGCTGGTCTGGGCTCCGACGGCAGTCGATGCGTCAGCCTGCGCGGCGTCCACATCCAGCGGTACACGCCGTTCGCCGAACAAAGCCTTCAGAGACTCCATCCGAGCGGCCAACGTTCCGCCATTGACCCGATCGCGATACATCACCGCCAGTGCCGAGGCGATTCGCTCGAGCAGTCCACGGCGAATATCAGGATCCTTCACCCCGCGAATCTCCTCCCACAGGACGACCGCCAAATCGGGAAAGTTGTTTCCCGCCTGGCGGCGTGCCTTTTCGCTCAGCGAGTAACGGTGGCTCGGCCGCCCTCGCCCCGATCGGCCGTCGGCTGTCGTCAGCTCACGCTCGACCAGCCCCTGGCTCATCAACCGGGTCAGCCGCTGGCGTACAGCGGTCGCCGTAACGCGCGTGGCCAGCGCGACTTCCGTTACGCTCATCGCACCTGTACGGCGCATCAGGTCGAGGACCTGACCGTCAGATGTGGTTGTGATCGATTCCATAAACGCGAATTCCAACTAACTTTCTGCCACCAAGACAATGATAGGGATATAGACAATTTTAGCAACCTAATATGTCAAAAATACGGGCGGGCCAGTTTTTGTGTTCATAAATCCTTGACTCCGAGACACTTCAGGCGTTACAAACGCGCGATCTACTCCCCCGATCCCTGCGACGTGCGAGGCCGAATTCGGGTGGGTCCCCTGTGACTCTTTTGGCGATATGCCTGGAGCAACGACGTGCCTTGGCTCCCGAAAAACAACGTGGTGGTCCCGATCGACTTCTCGGATGAGTCATTCGCCGCGTTGAACACGGCGCTCGAATTGGTGGGCTCGACGGCGGCGCTGCACGTGCTTTATGTGTTGCCGGTGCTGGATCCTGCTGAGCCGGGGGTGATCTGGACGACGATCGACAACTCGGTGCGCGAGCGACATGCTCTGGACGCACTTCGCGAAAAGCTGGCCGACAAAAAGTACCAAGGGCTGACGATGAAAATCGCCTTCGGCGATCCCGGCAGCGAAGTCGCGGCCTACGCCCAGGACGAAAAGGCCGACCTGATCGTGCTCCCCTCGCACGGCCGGACCGGATTGCGACGCCTGCTGATCGGCTCGGTCGCTGAAAAGGTCGTGCGGTTGGCTCATTGCCCGGTGCTGGTGCTGCGCTCGTAGCTTAGGCGGCGGTCGTCGTCGTTTCTTTGCGCTGCTTAGCGCCCTGCGAGGAAGGAGTCTCGTGTGATGCGCGATCGGATGACAGCGCTGTTCGTTCTTTGCAGTGCCGCATTTCATTTAAATTCGATGAATGCGGCCGAACCGACGCGGACATTGCATTTTCGGCTGATCATGCAACATGTCAGCCCAGGGCGAAGCCCTGGTACTAAGACCCCAAACGTGAAATCGTCTAAGCCCTGAAGGGGCGGCACAAACCGAAATATCTGCGTTGTATCGCCCTTGCAGGGCTTTCTGTCACGTTTGCGAATTCTCAGGAACCTGGGGCGTTGCCCCAGGCTGGCTTGTTGCAGGCCTCCGGCCTCAATTTCGAATTGCCGGAATACCTCACGGCGAGCGTGAGCATCGCACCCGGCGTAGGCTCGTTACGGCGCCGTTGTGGAATCGGCCGGAAACTGCTCGCGCAAGAACGCCTCGATTGCTGCCGCCACAGGGCGAATCGACGCCGTATGGTCGCTGTTGGCCAAGGCAGCCCGCGGACAGTTGAAGGCAAATGCCAGCCAAACGGTGTGACCCGCCTCGGAGAATTCCAAAGCATAGTTCCATTGCGGCGCTTCGTCGCACGCGCCATCCTCCCAAGCAAAGCTGCGATCGTGGATCAGGCTTTGCCGAATGTGCGAGAAGCCGGGTGCACGGCTGACGTCACGTTCGTCGATGGCCGTGAATAATTGCCCGCCGATTGTGAAGCGAATTCGAGCAGGCGAGTCATCCGGCTCAGTCCCCTCACGCGACGCAGCAGGCGCTATGCGATAAGCGCGGCCTTCTGTCGCGCGCAGGATCAGTGTTCCCGCCTCGCTCCCCCACAGAGCCAACGGTCGCTCCTGCAGGCGCGCGTAGTAGACCCAGCTCACCGCCGCGCTCCCCAGGGCCAGGGCAACAATCGCCAGAATGACCCACTTCCCCTGGATCAGCGATTCTTCGTTCGGTGGTGCATCTTGATGGTTCGAGAGCATGCAAAAATCTTTCAGGCAACGGCGCCGGCCTGGCGAAGTTCATCGATCCGCGATTCTGGCAGGTCGAGC
>CAMFLN010000818.1 GCA_945957305.1 uncultured Planctomycetaceae bacterium
TAGGGGATGCTCCGCGTTTGGTTCGCGTGATGCCGAATACGCCCTGTTTGATCGGCGCCGGCGCCAGCGGCTATTGCCTGGGAAAAAATGCCACGGCTGCCGATGCGGAACTGGTGGGGCAACTGCTGCGGGCCGTAGGAACAGCGCACCAAGTGGACGAAAGCTTGCTGGATGCGGTCACGGGGCTCTCGGGATCGGGGCCGGCTTTTGTTTACGTTTTGATCGAGGCGCTCAGCGACGGCGGCGTCCGCATGGGCTTGCCGCGCGATGTGGCCCAGGCGCTCGCTGCACAAACGGTCCGCGGCGCCGCCGCCATGGTGCTGGAGACCGGCAAGCATCCGGCTGCGCTGAAGGACGAAGTCACGAGTCCTGGGGGAACGACGATCGCCGGGCTCGCGGCCTTGGAATCGGCCGGCGGACGCGCGGCATTAATCGCGGCCGTCGAGGCCGCCACGCGTCGGAGCGCCGAGTTGGGGGCCCTGTCAAAATCCAAGGGCATGTGACACAATGTTGCGTGGATTTACGCTTTTCGATGACCGAAACACTGCGGTCGTGGGAAGCGTCACGTTGCACCAGCGGGGGGCAGCGAGATTCGCGCGGGCGGCAGTAGGGAGGTTGGCAGTCAGCCAGACGACGATGTCCGTTTTTTGCCTGATCGACGACAAGCACGTGCCTCTCTATCGCGTCATCTGGGTCGCGGCGACTCCTCATTTCTGTGGCGAGGACGATTGCCAGTGCGAAGGAGACTACGAAATCCGCCTCGAGCAGGGCGAGGTCGTGTGGGCCAATATGGAAGAGCGTGACGCACTGCTCAAGGCTTTGGAAGAATGGGCCGGTGGTCCGGCCGGACCCGGCGAAGGTTGGGAATAATTCACGGCGGACCGGGGTGCGTGCACGCAACGGCAGTCTTTTCGTCGTTGCGCCGCCGGTGGTCGAATTGCTTGCGGATGGCCCAACCGCGGCGGCAGCTGAAAATCTAGGTGCGAAGCCATGGCAACCTTCGATTCTGACGCCTTTCAATGGCGCGAAACGTACTTTGTCCTCTTTCGCTCCTCGCAACGCCCCACGCTGGCCAAGGTCGAAGCCACGTTGCGCAAGTTGGGCAGTCATTACCAACTGGCTGACCAGCAGGCGGACGAAAACGGCAGCTTCGAATCGTTGACCTTGATCTCGCCGGACGATTTCGCCGCGCTGGATATCAGTTTCCTCGAAGGGGAAGACGTTCAAGAGCAGGTCGCCGCGCTGCTCGACGAGATGCGCTCAGGCGACGGCGTCGAACCCGCGAAACTCGCGTTGCTGGCCAAATGCGACAGTCGTTTCGACATCATGCACTTCGAGCAAATGACCAATTCCGGCGACGGGGACGAAGGGGACGAAATGCTCGATCCGAGCACGCTCCTGATCGTCTTGGACGCCCTGGCCGAACTCACGGGCGGAGTCGGCATCGACCCGCAGTCGGGCTCGCTGATGTAGGCGTCAGCGCGGCCATGAAACGGCGCTCCGCATGGCGCATCCTCTGAACCCCGCAAGCAAACGGGGTGTTCGCCCTTCCAGAACCGGCTCGGGTCCAGGAATACCGGGCCATTAACGGCGGAAAGTCGCTGAAACCACTTTTGGCAAGCCGCCGGGGCGTCGCTCGTGTTTGCTTGCATTCCATTCGGCGGCTGGACAGAATAGGCGACATATTCGTGTGACGCGGACCTTTCGGTCGGCCCTGTTGTTCTACTGCCAGGGCCGATTGTTGGAGGGGGAAGAGAGGCCGCCACATGCCCGCTTCCCCGCCTGCCTGCACCACTGCCGAATTGCATTGCCTCCAGGATCACTGCCTCTAGTAATATCGAGGAGTCTTTCGTCGTGAACAAACGTTCCGCGCCCACCCGTCGCACATTTTTGAAGACTTCGGCCGCCGCCTTGGCCGCGCCAACGATCGTCCCGTCGACCGTCTTTTCCAAGCCGGGCGAGCCTGCCCCCAGCGACCGGGTCGTTGTTGGGTCGATTGGCGTGGGGGACCTGGGGCGCCGCCATCACCTGGCCGGCAAATTGATTCCCAACAAGCGCATCCAGATGGCGGCCGTGTGCGACGTCGATCGTAATCACCGCGACCAGGCGGCGCTCGACGTGCTCAACCGCACGGGCAAGCGAGTCGACATCTACAAGGATTTTCGCGACCTGTGCGATCGCAAGGACATCGATGCGGTGCTGATCGCCGTGCCGGATCATTGGCACGCGCTGACCTCGATCTACGCCATGGAGTCAGGCAAGGACGTCTATTGCGAGAAGCCGCTGACGTTGACCATTGAGGAAGGCAAGAAGATGGTCGAAGTCGCGCGTCGCTACGGCACCGTGTTCCAGACCGGCAGCCAGCAACGCTCGGACAAACGCTTTCGTCAGGCGTGCGAACTGGTACGCAACGGCCGCATTGGCAAGCTGCAGCGCGTTGACACCTACATCGGTGATATCGACGCGGGTGCCTGGCAGCCGGTCACCACGCCGCCCCCCGAGCTGGATTGGAATTTCTGGCTCGGACCAGCACCGTGGGCCGACTACTCGCCAAACCGCTGCCATTACCAATTCCGCTGGTTCAGCGATTACTCGGGCGGAAAGATGACCGACTGGGGCGCCCATCACAACGACATCGCGCAGTGGGGCATGGGGACCGACGGCACTGGCCCCGTGAAGGTTAAAGGCGAAGGCAAATTTCACGACAACGGTCCCCACGACGTGCCGGGCAAATTCGACGTGACCTACACCTACGCC
>CAMFLN010000819.1 GCA_945957305.1 uncultured Planctomycetaceae bacterium
CCGCCTGCCTGATGTGGCCAGCCTGCAACCGGTTTTCCAGTATCGGCATCCGGGGCGAGTGGACAAGTACCTCTTGCCAACGGATGCAATTCAAGCGCGGTGATTTATATTTTGGCTTGACCCACCGCTCGGGACGCGCGGCGGAGAGGTTGTCCCCTCGTGGCCTCAGTGGTAAAAAGCACGCAGCTTCTGTGCCCTGGGGCCGGTATGTTTCCGCCGGCGCGGCCCGAGCGTTTTATTGGCCAGCGACGTGCATGAGTGAACTTCCGGCTATCGAGCGGTTTGTCGCCAGCACAAGCCAGCGCATCTATCGCATTCCTTGCGAAGCCTTCCCCGGTTTTATTGCCTACGTCTACCTGGTATTCGACGCAGGTCCGCTGACCCTGATCGACACCGGTAGCGGTTATGGGAATTGCAACGATCAAGTCCTGGCCGGTTTGGCCGCGGTGCGCAGTGAATTTGGCGAGCCGGTGGGCGTCGAGGACATTCGTCGCATCTTGCTCACCCACGGCCACATCGACCATTTCGGCGGCGTGTCGCATCTGCTCGAGTTGACCGGGGCCGAACTGGGCATCCACGTGCTCGATCGTTGGGTGCTCACCGCTTATGAAGAACGCGTGATCGTCGCCACGCGGGCACTGAAGACCTATTTGCAGCGGGCCGGGGTGGATGCCGAGCTGGAATCCATGCTGATGGAAATGTACGGCTTCTCGAAGAAGCACGTGCGCAGCGTGAAAGTCGATATCACGCTCGCGGACGAACAAGAGTTCGACGGGATGCGCTTCATTCACACGCCGGGACACTGCCCTGGTCAAGTGTGTATCGCCATTGGCGACGTGCTGATTAGCGCTGATCACATTCTCAGCCACATTACTCCGCATCAAGCGCCCGAGAGCATCACGGCCTACACCGGGCTGGGGCATTATCTAGAGGCGCTCGAGAAGGTACGCAGGATACCCGGATTTGACATTGCCCTGGGGGGGCATGAACGGCCGATCAATGACGTCTATAAACGCATTGACGAAATCCGCACCAGCCATGAGCGCAAGTTGGATCGTGTCATTAACACCATCGCCGAATCGGCCGATCCGGCCACGATCAGCGATATCACACAGCGGATGTATCCTCGTGCGATTGGCTTCAACACGCTGTTGGCGCTCGAGGAAGTCGGCGCTCACGTGGAATACTTGTATCAGCACGGGCAATTGCGTGTGACGAACCTGGACGAAATCCAGTCACAGGAAAGCCCTGCTCTGCGGTATCGGGTTGCATAAGGATCGGCCCGCACTCCGAGGCGCTGCGGTCAAAAAAGGGTTGCTGCATGGCCTGGCAGGGAATCGAGGGACATGACGAGGTGGTGCAGAGATTTCGCACCATGCTGGCGCGAGGCCGGCTCGCGCATACGTTCCTCTTCGTGGGGCCCCCAGGGATCGGCAAACGCACTTTTGCCACGCGCTTGGCTGCGGCGCTGCTGTGCCCCGCGCGCGAGGCCGAGGCACTGGATCCCTGTGGCGTTTGTCCTAGCTGCCTGCAAGTTGCCGCCGGCACGCATCCCGATTTGCTGCAAGTCGCAAAACCGGCCGACAAAAGTTTCATTCCACTGGAGCTGTTTATCGGCCCCAAGGAAAAGCGCATGCAACAGGGGCTGTGCCACGACATCTCGTTGAAGCCGTTCATGGGAGGGCGGCGGGTCGCGATCATCGACGATGCCGACTATTTGAACGAGGAGGGGGCTAATAGTCTGCTCAAGACGCTCGAAGAACCCCCAGCGCGGTCGGTGCTGATCTTGATCGGCACCAGCACGGATCGGCAATTGCCCACGATTCGCTCGCGCTCACAAACTGTGAGATTCAAGCCACTCTCGGTTCCGTTAGTCACCGAGCTGCTCGTCAGTCGAGGGCTTGTCCCCGAGCGGGCTATGGCCCAGCGATTGGCCGATTACAGCGGCGGCAGTTTGACGCAAGCCGTGGAATTGTCCGATCCGGAATTATGGAAGTTTCGAGACTCATTGTTGGCTTACTTGTTCGCCGAGAAATGGGACAGCGTCGGATTTGCCAAGACCGTGCTCGCTTTCGTTGACGAAGTCGGCAAAGAGGCATCAGCGCGGCGCTCGCGGCTACGCTTGTTGGTGGGCTTCGCCTTGGAAGCGTACCGCGCCTTGGCGCGCGCGCAGGCGGGAGCAACGCTGCCTGACGAACGATCAGCCGTGGAAGTGACCCGTGCCGCGGCAAGCGGGACGTTTGATCGCGTCGATGTGGCGGCGCTTGTGGACCGCTGCCTGGAAGCGTTGACGCATATCGATCGCAACGCGAATCAGTCCGCTCTCGTCGAGTGCTGGCTCGACGATCTATCTCAATTGAGCCAGGGCTACCCCCTTGCCGCTGTGTGACGCAGACGGCGCTATCCGCCGCGGCTTTGACCTTGCAGCGTGAGTATAAGATGGCGCGCCGTGGCCTGGTCCCGGTGCTCGCACAGATAGATGCCCTGCCAGGTGCCCAGGCATAAACGCCCCTGGCTGATGGGGACGCTGACCGAACTGCCGAGGAGTGCAGCTTTCACATGCGCCGCCATATCGTCGGGGCCTTCGGCGGTGTGCGTATAGGGGAAGCTCTCGGGGGCCAGCGTATCGAAAACTCGCTCCAGGTCCACGGGAACGTCGGGATCGGCATTCTCGTTGATCGTGAGTGACGCCGACGTGTGTTGGATGAACACGTGCAGCAGCCCGACCTCGATCTGCGACAGTTCAGGAAG
>CAMFLN010000820.1 GCA_945957305.1 uncultured Planctomycetaceae bacterium
ATTTGGGCTTGCCGCAAACTGTGATTCACTTCGAACGCGCTGATGGCTTTGTCGAAGCGGCCGCGGTGCGCTTGCAATGGTTGAAAAGGATTTTCCGCGAAATGGGACTTACCGTCGGAGACCAGGCAGGCAAAGACTTTGGCGTGCTCGAACAACGTGGCGACCATGCCGCCTCGACCTGTCGCATGTCGCTCACGCCGGACCAGGGCGTCGTCGATCCGCAATTGCGGGTGCATGGAGTTGATAATCTGTTTGTCTGCTCGAATGCCGTCTTCCCCTCAGGGGCCGCTGTCAATCCGACGCTCACCGTAACCGCGCTGTCATTACGGCTGGCGGAACACCTCAACACTCTGCCCTGAGAGAACCCATGGCAATTCGCGGTTTGCTGGAAACGGCGGCGACGGGCAACGACGATTGGTTGCGCCAAGCGTTGCAATCGGCCGTTGAACTTGAGTTCTTTACCATTCCGCCGTACCTGACGGCCATGTGGTCGATCGTCGATCAAAGCCACACCGCGGCGCGCATCATTCGCGAAGTCGCCTATGAAGAAATGCAACACATGGCGTTAGCTTGCAATCTGCTGGCCGCGATTGGCGGCACGCCGTGCATTAATCGGCCGCCGTCGATCCCGGTTTACCCACGCCCCATGCCCGGTGGCGTTAAGCCGCAGTTGACCGTCGCCTTGGTCGGCTTCAGCCAAAGTACGGCCGACGCGTTCATGGAGATCGAAAAGCCGGAGCGTCCCTTGGCCGAGCCCGAGATGTTGCTGGCCTCGTATCCGCGCATCGGCGCGTTCTATGCCGCTATTGCCGACGCGTTCCTGCGCCAGCGGCCAGAAATCTCGGTCGAGCGGCAGATCGCGGGGCCTCTTGCGCCGCTGGTCATCGCGACGCTCGAAGACGCCCTGAACGCCATCACTCGCATCCGCGAACAGGGAGAAGGGACTGACGTCTCCCCCGCCGAGAACGCGCCCGAGCATTTGGCGCATTACTACTTGTTTCGCGAACTACGCAACGGTCACACGCTATCCTATGACCCGATCAAGAAGGCATACTACCGAGGCCCGGACATCCCCTTTCCCGAGGTTTACCCCGTGGCACCCGTGCCGGCCGGAGGATATCGGTACGATGAAGTCCCCGCAGCAGTCGGAGAACGCTTGCGAGAATTCGATCTTGCCTACTCGCGCATGCTCGATGATTTGCACGGCGCCTGGAACGGCGGGGGCCAGGCGAGCCTGTTGCGTGCCGTCGAAGGTATGTTTTCGCTGCAGGAGCCGGCGCGGGCACTGATGGCGTGTGAGATCCCAGGGACGATGCCGGTCGCTCACTTTGGTCCGAATTTTCTGTACCGCAGCGAATTGCCGACGCGCACTTCTTGAACCAAGCGCGAGTCGGAATGAAAGGTTGAGACAATGGGCTTTCTGATCGAAATCAATTCGATCTTGCGCACCGATGAAACGTACGAATTGTCGCGCGGCGCCGAACTGCGGTTTCGCAAACAGGGTAGCCGCGTCTATTTCGACGACATTCCCATCTGGCTGTGCCGCAACGATTGGACCGCGCTGGCCGAGATACGCGTAACCTCGCAAAGCCGAACGCCGCAAGAAGTCGTCGGCAGCTTCCGCGTGCTGCACGTCTGCACGCCCCACGAGAGCGAAGTGCTGACCGTCGCCTTTCGACGCATGTTCGCCGGGGGGACCGATCCGTACATCTATCTACTGATGAATCCGGCCGATTACGCCCAGGCGCTGCGACAAGGAAACTGGGATCCGCCGTCGCGCGCCGTCGACGGTTTCATTCACGCGTCCCCGGCCGATCAGCTGACCCGCGTCGCCAACAAACATTACAACCAATTGGCCGAAGTGGTCGTCGTCTTGCTGCAGCACGAACGACTGCAGGCCGAGATTCGCTGGGAGCCAGCCACCGGTGGGCTTTATCCACACGTTTATGGCCCCATCAATATGTCAGCCGCGGCCGGCCACCTCACGTTTGCACGCAACGAAGCCGGTACGTTCGAAATCGTACTGAAATCCTGACGCGTTGCCGTCAACTGTGACGAGTCAGCTGCGACGACGGGCTGCGAACACCAGCGCCGCGGCGCCAATCGCGGCCAGCGCCATCGTCGAAGGCTCGGGCACTGGGTCAATGGGCAGGCTGCCCTGGAACAGGTGCAAGTGCGACTCGCCGCTCCCGGTGAGGCTCTGCGCGATCAAGCTGCCGTTGATCTGGCCGTTGATGAAATTCACGTTCGCCCAGGGGGCCAGAATCGTCCCTTCGATGCCGATCGCGTTCAACGTCAAGCTGGTCGCCTGGTTGAAGTTGTACAGCACGTGCTGATTGTCGACACCGTTGAGCGTGATGCCCATGCTCTGGAACGAGTCCGCGGTGCCATTGATATTGACGACCACGGTCGATCCGCTCGGCGCGGTGATCGACAAGCCATGCCCCGACGCGGCAGCGAGTTGTGCGCCCGTCACGTTGAAGGTGTAAAAACCATTTTGCGGGCCCGCGGCGTTCAACAGGACCTGCGAAAAGCTGATCGTCGTCGAACCGTTCGGAACCAGACCGGCGAGATACGTCGACTGGCTTTGCAGTTGTGACTTAACGGCGGCAAAATCGAAGGGCAAGGGAGTGACCGTGGGGGGCACGTGGTTTGGCGGGTAGTAGCCAGGGCGCGAGTAAGTTCCCACGACGTCGACTGTGCCGCCGATGGTGCCCCCGCTGTTTCCGAACGACGCATTAC
>CAMFLN010000821.1 GCA_945957305.1 uncultured Planctomycetaceae bacterium
TTGTAGTGCTGATCGCCGGTGGTACTGTGTTCCTGGCGGGGGGCTGCGGGGGGCGAAAGATCGAGCCGAACATGGGCGGCGGCGCCGTCGACCTTTCCACAGCCGCGCCCTTGGAGAAGAAAACACCCAAGCCGATCGACCTGGCGTTTATTCCGCCGGAAGCTGCCTTTGCGCTCGTTGTCGATCCTTTCCAACTAAGCGAATCACCACAGTTCACCGCACTCACGTCCAGCGGCTTGAAGGATCTGATTACGCGTGACATGGGAGTGGACATGGACAAGACCGAGCAAGCCATCGTCATCGGCGGGCTCGGCAAGAAACTCGGCGAGTTCTTCGTCGGCACGATCCTGCGCTACAAACAGCCGTATGACCAGCAACAGCTGTTAAGCGAGCGGGGGTCGGACTGGGAGGAAGCAACCGAAGGTGACCGGAAATACAACCGCCCGCGCGATGCCGGTGCGCCGTGCCTGTACTTCGCGGACAACAAAACTGTTGTCGTCGCGGACGAAGCAACGTTGAAGAAAATGCTGGCTGCCAAGCCGGACGCGGAAAGCAAAGTGCTTTCCCGTCTGAAAAAGGCGGACGATTCGTCCGCGGCATTGGCTGTGTTGGACGTCGCCGCCATCCGCCCGCAAGTGATGGCCTTCTTACTCTTCTCGAAACTGCCGGCGCCGTTCGATGCTCCGCCGTTTGATGGCGTCAAGGAGCTTCCCAAAAACGTCGACGAGGCGATCGTCAAGTTTGAAGTGATCCCGACCACGGGTATCTCGGCAGTTCTGCACGCCAAGGACCAAGAGGCGGCCCTGGCGACGGACGCCTTTATCGGCAACGTGCTGGAAAAAGTCGGCGACATCGTCGCAGAGATGACCGAAGTTACCGACGACACGGATCGCGAAAAAGTGCAATTGGCCGCGGGCATGCAGTCCCTCTTCGGCACCCTGCAATCTGATATCAAACACAACCATGAGGGAAATGATGTCAATGTCAACTTTGCTGGATTGACCTTGCAAAATCAAATCATGATGCTTGCCTCGCCGATGCTGAGCCCTATGCGTCAATCATGGGATGAATCGCTCGCCGCGCGGTCGCGCGAGAACATGAAAAAGATCGGCGCCGCGCTGTTAGACGTAGCGGCGGCCAAGGGGACATTCCCCGCACCCGCCAGCTACGGACCGGATGGGAAACCACTTTTGAGCTGGCGAGTTCACTTGTTGCCGCAACTCGGCCTGCAATCCCTGTACGAACAGTTTCACCTGGACGAGCCCTGGGATAGCGAGCACAACAAGAAATTAATTGCACGTATGCCAATGGTTTATCGCACGCCGGGCCACGTGTATGACGGCAAGACGTTTTACCTCCTCCCAGTGGGCGCCGGCGCTCTGTTCGAGGGCAAAGACGGCGTAAAGCCTGATGCGATTTCGGACGGCAAAGACAAGACGATCCTCGCCGTCGAAGTCTACGAAGGCCGCGGTGTCGAATGGACCAAGCCCGAGGATTTGAAATACGACCGTGCCGACGCTACGACGAGCCTGATTCACCTGGCGAAGCCGGAGTTCAATGCCTTGTTCGCCGACGGCGAAGTTCGCGTCATCAATGGCAAAAAATACAACAACACCCTGACGGCGATCTTCACGCCGGCCAGCGGCGACGAAACTCCTGAGGGATTGTAAACCGGCGACAGCTCGAAAACGCCGCCGAGCAATGCCTCTCGTCGAACGGATCATGCCGACGCGCGCCTTGCTAGTCATTGACGTGCAGAACGACTTCCTGCCCGGAGGCGCTTTACCAGTGCCCCGAGGTGACGAAGTCGTGGCGGTGGCGAATCGCGTGATGCCGCTGTTCGAAGTTGTCATCGCGACTCAAGATTGGCATCCGGCCGATCATGTGAGTTTCGCGGTCAATCATGTCGGCCGCACCTGCGGTGAGTCTGTCAGGACGGCCGGCGGACAGCTGCAGCGGCTGTGGCCGGTGCACTGTGTCCCGGATTCCCACGGTGCGGCTCTGTGTCCGGATTTAGATGTGTCTCGGGTCACTCACTTTGTACGCAAGGGAGTGGAAACTCACGTCGACAGCTACAGTGCCTTCTTCGATAACGAGCAAGGACACCCTACGGGGCTCGAGGAAGTTTTGCGCACGGCCGGAGTAACAGACCTGTTTCTATTGGGCCTGGCGACAGACTATTGCGTCGCCGCGACCGCGCGCGACGCGTTACGGCTTGGCTTTCACGTGTGGATCATCACCGATGGCTGTCGCGGGATTGATCCCGGCTCCGTCAAGCAAGTTCTTGATGATCTCAAAGCACTTGGCGTTGAGTTTACGGCCAGTGATCAGTTGCCCGCGTTGCTGCGCCAATGACCTGCTGGCTGGCGTAGCCGATTTTGCCCCGCCGGGTCTGTCGCCGGATGCACGTCTTGAGGCCCCTCCTCGCTTCCCCTAGAATCCTCAGTTCTCGCGAAAGCGCTGGAAGCTTAGCGAGGACCCCTGAGTTGAAAATGTATTACAGCCAGCGGATTGGGCAGCGCCCGCCGCCGCTTGGCGAACCTCGATACCTTGGAGACTGATTCATGGAACGCACGCTCATTTTGCTCAAGCCGGATTGTGTCCAGCGCCGGCTTATGGGGCGAATCATCAGCCGCTTCGAAGACAAGGGCTTGAACCTCATTGCACTCAAGATGATGCGGGTCACGCCCGCGTTGGCTAAGCAGCATTACGCGGAGCACGTGTCGAAGCCATTTTACCC
>CAMFLN010000822.1 GCA_945957305.1 uncultured Planctomycetaceae bacterium
ACCAGGTCGTGATAAAACAGGGCTCCGCGCTTTTCCAGGGCTTCGAGCACTGTCTGCGCGTTGCCGCGTACCGGCGGGCGCAGGTCGTTCCGCTCGGGGGGCAATAGCCAGGGGACGTCACTGCGCAGCATCAAAGCCAACGGCACAGCCCGCGTCAGGCGGCTTCGGCTGGCGGGGGAAGCCTCCTCGGGCCGGTAGGGGCGCAGCCTTCCCAAGGTCAGCTCTCCAGAAAACGCCAATTGATCGAGCCAGGCAGGGTCATAATCCTTCACTCGCAGGGGCAATATACGACGCTCCCAAACGCCGGCGGCCATCTCGAAGCCTTGCAGTTGGCGAATGACTTCACGCACCCCGGCCGGCCCGGTCAAGCGGCGTTCGGGAAGCACCCGCTGGTACTCGGTCAGGAAGCGCACGTAGGCTACCGGCTCAACCGGCTGGATCTGTCGCCGCAAACGATCGAGCGTCAGCCGATGAATGCGTGCCAGCAGCCGGCGATCACACCATTCCAGCGGCAAAGGGTCTGTGCCGTTTGATCCTTCGAAAAGGTCGCCGCGGGCGCGCGTTGCCGCCGCGGGCGGCGTATACCGTCCCCGCATCGCCATCCCCTCGGCCTCGAGCGCCATCAAGGCCGCCTCGATACGCCCCGCATCCAAGCCCAAATCGGCCACCAGGCGCTCGACAGTCACGGGGCCTGCGACTTGCAGCCGCCCCCGTATCAATTGCACGAGCGCCTCGGTCGACTCCCAGTTCTGCCGCACTGACGTGGGGAGCGCCGGCCGATGCTCGAGTTCTACGCCGGGAATCGCGGCGTCGATCAGCGGACCGTTTTCCGTGGCAATCCACAGCGGCGCACGACCGGGCATCAGGGCGCGCGTGGCGCGGCCGGCGACGACAAGTTCGCTGAAGAGACGCGTCCAAGCCACCCCTTCGCGTTCCAGTAACACCCCTTGGGCCACGAGCGCATCGTGCAATTCATCGGCGTCGCGCACCAACGGTTGCGCTTCGTCGCGCACTTGGTCAATCGCGTCTGGGTCGAGCCAGCCCAGGTCGCGGACGGCGCCAATGTCGAGCGTGCGTCGCACCGAGACAGCCCGGGTGCGGCGTTCTTCGAGTGGTGCGCCGTCCAGGAACGCATAAGGATTCGCGTTGATGATTTGGTGAGAAAATGGCGACGGCTCACGCGTATCGGCCGGCACCAGCTGCACATCTCCACCGCAAATGCCGCGCAGCACGTCGAGCCAGCCATCGATGTCCATGGCCTCGTGCAGGCAGTCGTACATGGTCTGGTTGACCAGCGGATGATCGGGGATTTCGACGTCGCCCGAATGGTTTTCCAGGCAGCCCACCGTCTGGGGAAAGACGACAGCCAACAGGTCGTCCGACCGATGCCGCTGCAAGTAGGGAGGCACTTTCTTGCCTCCCCGATAGCGCAAGACGGCTAAAGCGCGGGTCACATTCCAGCGCCAACGCGTTTGAAAGATCGGCGCGACCAAGAGCGCCTGCTCCAGCAACGGCTGCCCGTTCTGGGGATTGAGCATCTTGAACAAGGCGTCGATCGGAAAGCTGTGCTGCGGCCCGAGCGAGAGCAAGACGCCGTCGTCGGTAGCGCTGGCCTGCAGCTCGAAATCGAAGCTGCGGCAAAAGCGCTTGCGCATCGCCAGGCCCCAGGCGCGATTGATCCGGGCACCCAGCGGCGCATGGATGACTAGCTGACTGCCTCCCGATTCGTCAAAAAAGCGCTCGAAGACAATTTGCTGTTGAGTCGGCACGGTCGGAATCGCCGCCTTCTGCGCCGCCACATAGCGGGCGGCTTGCACGGCGGTCCAATCGTCGGCGCCACACTCGGCCGATAACCAGGCCGCGGCCGGCGCCAGGTTCACATCTTCGCGCGGTGGTACCGAGGCCACGCTCGCTTCCTGCGGACGCCCTGGTGGAATGTCGATGCGGGCGGCGATTTCCTGGCGCACCGCAGCAACTTCGAGCGACAGTTCCCGCGTGCGCCCCGGAGCCTCGCCGAGCCAAAACGGGACCGTGGCCGGCGCCCCATGAGCATCCTGCACGACGACTTCGCCGCCACGGACGTAACGAATCCGCCACGACATATTGCCCAACTGAAAGACGTCGCCGGCCTGGCTCTCGATAGCAAAATCTTCGTTGAGTGTGCCGACGAATGTGCCGTCGTCCTCGGTCACGACGCGATAGTCGGCCACTTCGGGAATGGCGCCTCCGGAGGTGATCGCGGCGATCCGCGCTCCGCGCCGTGCGCGCAAACGATGATTGATCCGGTCACGATGCACATGAGCGCCGCGGCCGGTCTTGGGATCGGCGCCGACCGCAACCAGGTTCACCGCCGTTTCGAACAGCTCCGGGGTGAGATCGCGAAACGGCCAGGCTCGCCGCAGCAGATCGTACAACTCTCGCTCGTCCCATTCGTCGGCGGCCACCGCGGCCACGATCTGCTGGGCCAGGATGTCCAGCGGAGCTTCGGGGACTTCGATCGCGTCCAGATGCCCTCGGCGTACCGCGCGCACTACCGCCAGGCACTCGATCAGTTCATCGCGCGAGAGGGGAAATAGCCGCCCTTTGGGAATCAATCCCAGCGAGTGACCGGAGCGCCCCACACGCTGTAGGAAGGTCGCGATCGAGCGCGGGGAGCCGATTTGACAGACCAGATCGAGGTATCCGACGTCGATGCCCATCTCCAGCGAGGCGGTCGCCACGATGGCTTTAAGC
>CAMFLN010000823.1 GCA_945957305.1 uncultured Planctomycetaceae bacterium
GACCACTGCTTTTCTCTGAGTGCGGTGTCACGTCGGCCGGTTGCGGTTCTAAAATGCTCAAGAAGCCCGGCTCGATCACTCGCGCTTGATTCGGAATCGTCGTGGGGGGCGGAATCGCGCCCGAGTCATGAGCGATCATGGCTAAGGGAAGGGGGGCCGGGTGCGGTACCTCTTTCTGTCCGGCTAGTTGTTGGCGGAGCGACCGCGCCAATTCGCGATCGTTCGGCTTCATCTTTTTCATCACGTCATCTGGTTCCAGGCTTAATTGCCTTTCGGCCAGCTCCGCCATTTGGCGTTCCAGTGGTGATCGCCGTGCGGCCGGGGTGTCGAGCATGACCTGCACGTAATCCGGAAAGACAGTGCGCTTTTCAGCGCGCATTTGGGCGCGATAGGGAGCCTCGATCTCGGCCAATTGTTGACGCAACCCGCTCGTCGTCTCCTCCCAGCGATGCATTTGCTCGGCGTGCATCGCCTGGTCGGCCGCGGTGGCAAGCGGCTGGTCATCGGTAAAGGCCAGCCCCGCGAAAAATGCCTGCAATCGGAAGTAGTCAGCTTGCAAGATCGGATCGTATTTGTGGTCGTGGCAACGCGCACAGGCGAACGTCAAACCGAGAAACACCTGGCCGGTGACGTCGGTGATGTCATTGAGCACATGGCTCCGCTGATCCAGAACGTCGCGGGCGTTTTCTTCATAAGGGCCTAGGCGGAGAAATCCGGTCGCCACACGCGCGTCGAGATCGTCAGGCGCCAGTTCGTCCCCCGCCAGTTGCTCACTGACAAAGCGATCGTAGGGCTTGTCGTCGTTGAACGAGCGGATGACGTAGTCGCGATAACGCCAGGCATTCGGGCGAATGTCGTCCGACTTGAAGCCGTCGCTCTCCGCATAACGCACCAAGTCGAGCCAGTAACGCGCCCAATGCTCCCCATAACGGGGTGACGCGAGTAAGCGATCGACGAGACGCTCGTGGGGGTGCGGCTGATCGTCGGCGACAAAGTCTGCGACTTCCTGGGGCGTCGGCGGCAGTCCGTGTAGGTCGAATGTCGCCCGGCGGATGAAAGTGCGCCGATCGACTTCTGCGGCCAGGCCTTGCGGGGAGTTGACGAACAGAAATGCATCGACCGGATGAGGAATCTCAACGCCCGGCGGGAGTGCAGGCTCAACGGGCGCGGTCCGCGCGGATTGCCGGATGGGTTGCCACGCCCAAAAGCCGCGATCCTCGGACGAAAAATCCGCCCGCTCGACGGCGGAGGAAACTGCCGCTCCCTGGACCACCAGGCCCATCATGACAATCGAAAGTATCCCCAGCACGCATCGTCTTCGATGCCGTGGGGGCGCGCACCTCGAATACTTCGCGAGGGAGGGCATGCAGCGCAGTCTCTCAGTGACTAAGCCTAGTGATATCTCCAAGCCCGGTGTTCAGGCCGGGAATGCGAGACCGCGCCATTATCACAAGTCGGCTGCACGAAGTCGAGTTCCGCGAGCCTGCTTTCTGGACCGCCCGAACCTAGATGCCCGACCCTTCGTCGAAGCTTTCGCTGCGGACCTGGGCTTGGGTGATGTTGCTGCCCGGTGGGACGCTGCGGGTCAGCCAGACATTGCCGCCGATGACCGAGCCACGGCCGATCGTGATGCGTCCCAGGATGGTGGCGCCGGCATAAATGACGACGTCGTCCTCAACCGTGGGATGCCGTGCATTCCCTTTTACCAGCGAACCGTCTTCGTCCACTTGAAAACGCTTTGCCCCCAGCGTGACGCCGTGGTACAGGCGGACGTGCTCGCCGATCACGGCCGTCTCGCCAATAACAACTCCTGTGCCGTGGTCGATGAAGAAACTCCCCCTTATCCGCGCGCCGGGATGAATATCTATGCCGGTGAGCGAATGAGCGATCTCGGCAACGATCCGAGCTACCAGCACCGCACCCAGTTTGAATAAGGCGTGTGCAAGTCGATAATGCGCGATCGCCGTCACACCTGGATAACAGGCCAAAACCTCGTCCACGCTGCGCGCCGCCGGATCCCCTTCGTACGCCGCGGCGATATCGGTTTCGAGCAACGACCGGATCTGCGGCAATTGGCTCGCGAACTCCCGCACGATCGCGGTCGCCTGGTCGCGCTGCTCATTGCTGGCGATCGCACCGCGGGCGACAAAGCGAAGTTCGCGGACGATTTGCCCTACTAGTTCGTGCAGCGCCCGGTCAAGCGTGTGCCCGACGAAGTAGTCAACGCTTTCCCCATCGAGGGCCTGCGAAGCCAGGCGATTGGGAAACAATGCCGTGATGATGCTTTCGACAATGCTCGTCAGGGCAGCCCGCGAGGGAAGTTTCGCAGGCTGATCCAGGCGCTGCCGCGCGACGAGCGAGGCCTGGCGCAAATCGCGCAACTCATCGACGATCGCGTTGATGTCCCAGCGCTGTTCGTTTGCCGGCTGACTATCGATCCTGCGAGCAGTGCTCATCGCGCTTTGCCTTCTGCGTCAAAGACCCCTTCGAAGAGGACGGAACTCAGGTACCGCTCGCCCGAGTCTGGCAGCACCACGACGATGGTTTTGCCTTTGTTTTCGGGGCGTTTAGCCAAGCGGACGGCGGCGGCCGCTGCGGCCCCGCACGAAATTCCGGCCAGGATTCCCTCTTCATGCGCCAGGCGGCGTGCGTACTCGATAGCTTCTTCGTTCGTGACTTGTTCGATCTCGTCGACGAGCGACAAATCGAGAACCGCCGGCACGAAGCC
>CAMFLN010000824.1 GCA_945957305.1 uncultured Planctomycetaceae bacterium
GCATAAAGTGCTAAAAGAAGTCGCCGCGATTGGTGATTACGTCGAGTCCGGCGGCGCGGAGATGGTCAATTTCATTAAGTGTCAGCAGCTTGGGCTCGCGCTGCCACAGGAGTTGGCTGATCGAAGCATTGTAGAGCGTGAAGGGATTGCGGTCCGCCGGGACATCGAGCAGCGCCTTGAAGGCTGCGGCGAACAGCCCGCCGTGCGAGACCACCGCGGCCTGTTCATGCCCTCGGGCGCGAATCTCGTCGAAGGCCGCGCGGCCGCGAAGCATGAGATCGCGCCGGCTCTCGCCGTCGGGTATGCGGTAATCGGGATCAGATGATTTCCAGGCGGAGCTTTCAACGGGAAATCGATCGGCAATGTCGACGTGCAGCAAATCCTGAAAGATGCCGACGTCGATCTCCATCAACCGCGGATCAGTAATGATCGGTAGCCCCAGGGCACGACCGATCGCCTGCGCGGTTTGCAGCGCCCGCGGCAGAGGGCTGGTGTAAATGGCCTCGATCGGCCGGTTGCTCAAGGCGTTTGCCGCGGCTTGCGCTTGCCGCTCGCCGAGCGGCGAAAGCGGCGTATGCGATTGCCCCTGCAGCCGTCCTTCGGCGTTGTAGCAGCTTTCCCCATGGCGCACGCAGAACAGCAACATCCCAGCTCCCCTGAAACGGCGACGAAGTACCTCTTGGCGCCTGTCGAATCGAAAGAGACAGGCGCCGGCACTCCTCTGTAGTCGCTCGCGCACGAAGGCACAATCCACCCGGACGAGGATCGATCGGCCGCAAAGGAGCTCAGCGACGTCGTGCGATCATTATCCACCGCTAAAATCTAGCGTGGCTGTGTGGGCCGGCTGGCCATGAGAGCCGCGGTGCGCGTGGCGAAGTGCGGCAAGCGTGTTGCGAGTCCCGCTTGAGAGATCGCCTCGAGCCCCTCGGGCGAAACGCCGCACAGCCGGAGCACTCCGTCTTGCTGAACCACGCGCCGTCGCAATTGCAACAATTGAGTCAGCAGCGCTGGTTCAACCTGCACCACGTCGCTGAGGTCGACGACGACCCGATAGACGAACTGCTGCTGCAAGACGGCCCAAATACGCTCGGCCAACAGCGGCTGGCTTGACCAGCCCCGCGGAGGGTCCGAGAGCCGGATGAACAGACAGCCGGGTCCTCTTTCCACGCCGAGACTCACTTCACTGGCAACGTCGATCATGGCCGTGACTCCTTTCCGACCTTTCGCTGCGCTACCGGAAATGTGGCAGCGCAGCGACCATCGTAAGAGTAACGGCCGGGAGTTGGCAAATTTCTTGCTAGCACTCGAGGGCATTGTGCCGGCCCTTGTGGATAGAAGCAAAAACACGATACTACCAGGGCAGGCGCAAGCTACCCTGCCCGCTCGCAGCAATTGCCGCGGCTTCGCAGCACAACACCGCTCGACTCATATTCGGAGGTACTTACGATGTCGCGATCAGGAGCTGTCACGTTCAAGGGGAATCCGATGACCTTGGCCGGAGAGGAAGTCAAGGCGGGACAGGCGGCCCCCGACTTCACGATGCATCGCTTTGCCGACGGCGCTCTGCAAAAGGTGACCTTGGCCGACCTCAAGGGAAAGCCCACGATCCTCAGCGTGGTACCGTCACTGGATACGCCCGTGTGCCAGAAGCAGACGCGGCAGTTCAACCAGGACCTGGGAGCGTTGGGGGATAAGATCAACGCCCTGACGGTCAGCCTCGACCTGCCCTTTGCTCAGAACCGCTTCTGCGGCGCCGAGGGGATCACGAACCTGAAGAGCGCGAGCGACTACCAGGACCGCAGCTTCGGCCGCAACTGGGGGATGCTGATCGAAGAGCTGAAGATTCTCGCCCGCGGCACCTTCGTGCTCGACAAGGACGGCAAGGTTGTCTATGCCGAGACCGTGAAGGAAGTCGCGCAAGAGCCGAATTACGAAGCGGCGCTGAAGGCCCTGAAAGGCCTGCTGTAAGCGGTCGGCGTTCCCCGCTGTGTGATAGCAGCTGGCAACCCTCGCGGTTAAACAAACTGCCGAAAGTCACATTTCGGCACCGGCGGAACTCGACGCAGCCTTCGCGGTGACTGTGTCTCTGCGCGTGAAATTCAAGGCATTTGCGCTGTCGAGTTGCCAAGTGTCCAACTCATGGGCCACCATGTCGTGGGGTTTTTGAGCGGCATGTAGAGGTCCCTCGAATGGTGTTTGCGCCTTCTCGCGTGGGGGGTGTAGCGCGCTGCGATGTTAAGATAGGCAACTTTCTGCACTGGATAGCAGCGAGAAACGTCATTAGTTGGGCGTCAAACTCACCGCGAGACTGATCTTCTACCAAGCGGCGCGGGGCACGCCGTCTTGAGTCAAAATGGTGTTAGAATTTGGTGGCTTTTTGGGCTCGTACTTGTGATAATTGCTCCGATCGAGGGTTGTGCCGTATCAACGACGTCGTAGCATCCGCCGGCGCTCGCCATTGCGCCTCGCTTCACGATCCGCCCCCAGGGTAACGGCCAGGCATCGCCCCTTGTCTGAGTACCCACCATCCCGCCTTACGATGTAGGAGTTCTTGCATTGGCATTGTACGACGCACTGTTGGACGATTTGGAGGATGACCGCACGCCCAACACGGACGAGGCGGTAGATCTCGCCGATAAGGCTGTCGACTCGGACGACGAGGTTCCGGACGATCTGGTTTGCGAGCTAGACGCCGATGACGACGGCGAGCCGAAGGTTGCGGCGCA
>CAMFLN010000825.1 GCA_945957305.1 uncultured Planctomycetaceae bacterium
CGCCTGTTGTATGCGCTGCAACAAGAATTCATCGTCCGCCGGCTACTCGATGAAATCAAAAGCGCCATTACGAAACGATTCGGTGCAGGAAGGAACGTCGGAATGGCCCGTCATGATGATGACCGGTAAACCGATGCCTTGTTCATGCAGTTGACACTGCAACTGCAGGCCTGTCATGACCGGCATACGCACGTCCAAGACCAGGCAGGCGGGCCGCTGCGGATCGTAGGCGTCGAGAAAGGCCGCCGCCGAGGGAAGTGCCTTGGCGGTCAAGCCGGCTGATTCGATCAGCCAATGCAATGACTTCAACACGGCCGCGTCATCGTCGACGATATAGACCAACGGGTCAGTGGACATGGTGCGAACCACCTTGCGGAGGAAGTAGAAACCGGAAAGTTGCCCCATCGTATTCGTTCGATTCCGCGCAGAGGCGGCCGCCATGCGTTTCGATCAACGACTTGCTGATCGCCAGCCCCATGCCCAGCCCTTCGGCTTTGGTGGTCATAAACGCTTCGAAGACATCCAAACCGGCGAGCGTCGGTAGACCGCAACCGTTGTCGGTCACACTTACCTCGACGAGATGCTGTTCGGTGAGCCGTGTTACAATCAAAAGCAGCTTGTCGTGAGTGACGTCATCCAATGCATCGAGTGCGTTGGTGATGAGATTGACGATCACTTGCTCCAACTGGATTGAATCGCCGACGATCCGCGGCAAGTCTGGCCCCAGTTCGAGGTCGATTTCCACGCCCCGCTTGTGCGCTTCGCCCGCGAGCAAGCGCAGTGCGCTTTCCACCACTTCGTTGATTTGCAGCGGAGCATGCTTGGGCTCCTGCTTGTGTAAATACCGCCTCACGCCCCGGATAATCTCGGTCGCGCGCAACGTCTCCTCGGAAATCGCTTCGATCACGGTGGCGAACTCGTTCATATCCCCCGTGCCGCGACGCAGCCTCCGCGCGACGCCATGGGCGTAGTTGGCAATGGCCGACAGCGGTTGGTTCAATTCGTGTGCGATGCTGGCGGCCATTTCGGCCATCGTATCCAGTCGCTGGGCACGCGCCAGTTCCGAATGATGATTTGCCAATTGTTCTGCCGCGGCCAGCCGGCTGCGTGCTTCTTCGGCTCGATTCCATTGTGTCAAATCGCGGATCGAACAGCAGACCCGGTGGCCGTTGCCCGTGGCGACCGGGCTCAGGCTGACCTCGACCGGAAATTCGGCGCCGTCGCGGCGCAAAGCATAGAGCTGCTGACCAACCCCCATCGCACGTACGCGCGGATCGTCCAAATACGATTCACGGTGGCTCATATGCGCCTGGCGAAATCGATCTGGTATCAGGACTTCGACGGCCAGGCCCAGCAGTTCGGTACGCGGGTAGCCGAACAGTGACTCGGCCTGCGCATTGAGTAATACGATCAAGCCCCGTTCGTCCACGACCAGCATGGCGTCGGGCGCCAATTCCAGCAATGTTTCGAAAGTCGTCTCTGATTGCTGGCGACCATTTAGTTCTTGTACCTGCACCAGCAAGCAGCCGTGCGGTCGAGGAGCAGCGAGACGCGATAGACTCAGCAACACCTGCCGTTCCCGACCAGACCTCTCATACACCGAGGTCTCGATTTGGCGGGCTGTGCCTTCTTCCGAGAGCCAAGCCGACTTGTTCTGCTCACCGCCAAAGACAGGCGGCTGAACTATCGCGTCCAGGCTGAGCGACATCAAGTCTTCGGTGTCATACCCCAGCAGCCGGCACAGGGCGCTGTTCACAAAGAGAAACTGGCCGTCCCACCTTACGATGGCAGCGGCAAGCGGACTGTTTGCGAACACTTCACGAAAAATCGCTGGATGCTCCTCGAGCGAATCCGAAGAAACTTCGGACGGGGGATCGCCATAGTCCCGTAAACGAGGCGTGAGAGGTGGCGGATATGCCATATCAAAATTGCCCCGGCCTAGGATTAGGCCCCCGAGGCAGGTTCTACCCTGAATATCACGGGCCGATGGATTGCGGACGACCAGGCGCAGCGCGCCAGCGATACGCGAAATCTTCGCCCTCTAACTACCAGAAAACCTCATGATCCTTCAACGCGAAGTAACATGCGAAATGTTCGCATATCTGCGGAAGGCTGGCAAGAAAAACGGCGGCTGGCAAACAGCCAGTGGGCAAGAAGTTGCTAGCCCGGACGAAAGCCGCGGTCGACGGCTGCCTGCTGCCGGCGCGAAGTTCCCCTAACGTCTCCGAGGAGCGTTTTCGGCGCGAGGGATAGGAATCGGCTGCATGTTGCTGCGAACGTAGTCGTCGTATTCCTGAGCCCGTGCAGCGGCCGAGGTGGGCCCGGTCCAGGAAATGGTCGTTCCGAAGCGGTCGGCCTGTTGATTGAGTAACCACCGCTCGGTGGCCACGGCCAACTGATTCAACCGCCCGGAAATTGCCCCGCCAAGACGACTTGCAAGCGACATAGTTGAGAGCCTTGCGCGATTGAGGGAGCGCTCACGCACTATTTGCGGCCTGACGCCCCGAGCGAACAGCCGCAAAAATTTGAGATTCTGCCGTGCCCCCGCCTGAATCCGACCTATATTCCCACACTAATTAGGGGCGTCTGAGATACAAGCCCCCAGGGATTAGCAGGAACTTCCTGCAGATCGGGAGGCCGGGGTGATACGTGCGTCAGAGAAACGGCGGACGAACGGAGAAACACCCCCGCAATAGGTCAGGTCGGCCCGACGAGGCTGGCC
>CAMFLN010000826.1 GCA_945957305.1 uncultured Planctomycetaceae bacterium
GCCCTTGGTATGGAATTGGCCCACCTTGCCGGTGATTCCCTGACAGATAACGCGGGTGTTTTTATTGATCAGGATGCTCATAGTTCGTTCGTTTGGCGGAGAGCCGTTGAGTGGCTAGTAGGTGGCGTAAGTGGGCGAAATTGACCGCAGAAAGCGACTTTAGGCGACGGCGGCGACGACTTTCTTGGCAGCATCGGTAAGTCCGTCGGCGCTGATGATCGCCAGCCCGCTGTCGGCCAGGATCTTGCGCCCTTCTGCGACTTCGGTCCCTTCGAGCCGCACGACCAGGGGCACGTTGAAGCCGACCGACTTGTAGGCCGCCAGCACGGCAGTGGCAATTGTCGTGCAACGCATGATTCCGCCGAAGATGTTTACCAGGACCGCCTTCACGTTCTTATCCGACAGCAGGATGCGGAAAGCCTCGGTAACCTGATCGACGTTGGCTCCGCCGCCGACGTCGAGGAAGTTAGCCGGCGCACCGCCGTGCAGCTTGATCAGGTCCATCGTGCTCATCGCCAGCCCGGCGCCGTTGACCAGGCAGCCGATGTTCCCTTCGAGCTTGACGTAGCTCAGACCGGCCTGGCCGGCACGCACTTCGGCCGGCTCTTCTTCGGAAATATCACGGTATTCGGCCAAGTCCTTGTGGCGGAACATGGCGTTATCGTCGAAGGTCATCTTGGCGTCGAGCGCCAGCAGCTCGCCGGCCCCTGTCACGACCAGCGGGTTGATTTCGGCCAGGCTGCAGTCGCTTTGGACAAAGACGCGGCAGAGCCCTTTCATGAATTTTTCGGCCGACGCCAGGCTCGGCCCTGTCAGCCCCAGCCGTGCGGCCAATTTGCGGGCTTGATAGCCTTCGAGGCCCACCGCAGGATTGAACTTCTCCTTGTAGATCAACTCGGGCGTCTTCTCGGCGACGTCCTCGATGTTCATTCCCCCTTCGCTCGAAACCATGAGCACGGGCCCGGCGCTGGCCCGATCGACGACGATTCCCAGGTACAGTTCGCGGGCAATGTCGCACCCCTGTTCCACGAGGACCTGGCGAACCGTTTGCCCCTCGGGCCCTGTCTGAATCGTGACCAAGGGGTGGCCGATCAGGCCCTCGGCGACGCGGGCGGCATCCTCGGGGCTGCGCACCAGCTCGACGCCATGCTGCTTGGGGTTGTCCTTGATCGTTCCTTTACCGCGACCGCCGGCGTGAATCTGCGCCTTGACGACCGCCAGCGGACCGCCCAGTTTGCGAAAGGCTTCGGCGGCCTCGGCCCCGCTGCGGGCGACAATTCCCTGGGGCACGGCGACCCCCGCTTTGCGCAGAATTTCCTTGGCCTGAAATTCGTGAATCTTCATCGCTAACCTGAGCTCGCTGAGGGGTGGAAGGACAGCCGGCGGGGCGTGGCGACAGGCAAGCCGGGGATTATAGGTTTCGTGCGCGCAGACGGTCAAGGAGCCAGGAAACGCCCGCCGCGGCGCGTAACGAGCGAATTCATGAATGGGTCGCACGGACTATAATCGCCGTCGACAGACATTGCGTTTTCGTCAGCGAGCACCTTTTAGCCTGCCCCTGGTCGTGCCGTGAATCTGAACGCTGCTCCTTCGACCGCCGCTCTTACGCCGCGCGGGCACCGCCGTTATCGACGCTGGCTGGTGCGGGCGGTCTATCTACTGGCGATTTATCTGCTCGTGGCCTATCTCGCGCTCCCGTTCGCATGGCAGCACTACGAGCACCAGCCGAATCTGGAAGACACGCCCAAGACAACACGTACCGGCAATGGAATTCCGGGTGACCCGCTGAATATCGGGCTGGTCGGCGCACGCGAGGAAGTTGAACAAGCCCTGCAGGCCGCCGGCTGGCACCCGGCCGACGCGGTCAGCACGCGTAGCAGCCTGCACATTGCCGAAAGCGTCGTTCTCGATCGGCAATACGCGGATGCGCCGGTCAGCAGTCTCTTTGTGTGGGGACGCAAACAAGATATGGCCTTCGAGCAACCGCTGGGCAAAAGCGCTCGCCAGCGGCATCACGTGCGGTTCTGGAAAAGCGAGGCCCTGTCCCCTGATGGCCGGCCGACGTGGCTGGGCGCGGCGACCTTCGATCGCAGCGTTGGTCTGAGCCATCGCACGGGACAGATCACGCACCACATCGATCCTGACGTGGATGCCGAACGCGATCATGTGCTGAACAGCTTGATCGCCGCGCAGCAACTTTTACAGACTTATCAGGTGACAGGCGTCGGCCCCACGGTCGCCGGCCGTAATGGGGGCGGTGACTGGTACTTTACCGACGGAGAATTGACCGTTGGCGTGATCAGCCCCGGCAACCAACCGAATCATATTCCCTTGATTGAAACGCCAAATCCCAATCTCATTGAAGCGAAGAACAGCTTTTGGCGCTGGTTGAAGTCGTGGTTGAACTGGGGCGGAGCAAAGGCGGCGGCGGAAGATGCCCACGGCTAAGCTCGGCCACACATCAACTTCAACACCACCTATGGTCCGCTCTGAACTTGCTTCAACCAGTCTTCGAGTTGCTTGGCCAACTCGTTATGCCCTTGCGAACGGGCCAGCTGCAATGCGCGCTCGGCGAAAGCCATGGCCTGCTCGGGACGGCCCGCCTGGGCATAGGCCATGGCCAGGTTGGCGTAGGCGGTAACGTCGGGCTTCAGCTGCAAGGCTTCTTCGAATTCCTTGACGCCGGCGGCCGGATCGCCGGCGGTGATCAAGGCGAACCCCA